>CAZKLS010000017.1:20591-36333 GCA_964553405.1 uncultured Steroidobacteraceae bacterium | reverse complement strand
GGCCAGGTGCCGGCCGACGCGCTGCTGCGCCGACTCGCTCCAGTCGACGACGGCGGCTTTGCGTGCGCCTCCCTGGAGTCCAATCGCTGCAGGGACTCCACTACCTGAATCGACCCGATCCGCGAACGTGTCCGTCCGGTTCCCGGTGTCGCCGTTGTTCACCCGCGAGTAGAGCGCGACGAAGGTCGAGCCGTGGCCCACGAGGCCCTGGTAATCGCCGACGAAGAGTCCGCCTGCGAACGGCGCATTCAGCATGTCGAAGTTCCCGGCCAGGCGCGTCTCGCGCCAGGTCACGCGATCCCGGGACGTCGCGAGCCAGAACTCGGTCGGCTGGAACGTCGCGGAGCCGGATTGACGGAAATCGTAGTAAGCGACACCGATCGTGCCGTCCTGCAGCACCGCCAGCGTCGGCGTGAAGGCTGGCACGGACGGGTCCGCGTTGACCCGCACGGGCGGGCTCCAGCTGGCGCCGCCGTCGGCCGACCAGGCGAGCGCGATTGCGTCGTGTCGGCCCCCGGTGAAGCGCGAATCCTGCCACGCGGCGTAGAGCGTGCCTTCGAGCGGATCCACGGCGAACGTGCCGAGGATTTCAGCGGCACGAACCACGATCTGCGGCGACGACGGAATTCTCGTGCCCACCGGCAGCATCTCCGCGATTCGAACCGGCTCGGACCAGCTGAGCCCCTTGTCGTCCGAGCGGATCACCGCGAGATACCCTGCGGTCCGGTCAGGATCGTCGGCGACCGGCACGAGTTCCGTGAAGAAGTTGAACACGACGCCGTCCGGCGCGACGACGACGACGTTGCCGATGGTCTGCCGGCCGGCGCCGCCCGGGTCGTAGATCACCTGCGGCGGCGCCCAGTTGATGCCGCCGTCGGTCGAGCGGGCGAGCAAGGTCGGCCCCCAGCCCTCTGGGTCCAGGCGATCCCAGACCGCGTACACGTAGCGCGGGTCGGTCGGGTCGATCGTGACGCTCTCTTTGTCGTGGAAATACTGCGAACCGTCGTCGTCGGCCAGCGCGATGCTCGGACTCCAGGTGAACCCTCCATCGACTGACCGCGCGGCGAGCACGGCACTGCGCGCGCCCGATGTGAGCGCGGCGCCGGAGAAGGCGATGCCGATCTGCACGACGGTGCTGCCGTGGATGCTGACCCAGGGATCCGATGTCCGCTGGAACTCGCCGCCGGCGCACACCGAGAACGGTGAAGCCTGGTAGCCGTTCCAGCTCGTGCCGCCGTCGACGGAGACCGCCGTGACGAGCCCGCGCGCACCGCCGTCCGAAAGTCGGTCCTGCTGCCAGGCGGCGACCAGGTGGTTCGGGTCCAGCGGATCGATCGAGAGGTGGGGTTCGACCTCTGCATTCGTATAGATCGCCGAGCCCTCGGGTACGGTCAGGCAGCCGGCCGCGAAAGGCGTGGCGCCGGAGACCCGGACCGCCGTCGGGGTCGTGTAGACCGGCGGCGTGGGTGGCTCGGGTGGCGGTCCGGAGCCGCCCCCTGATCCGCCCCCTCCCCCGCAGGCCGCGAGTCC
Source organism: uncultured Steroidobacteraceae bacterium (assembly GCA_964553405.1). Taxonomy (GTDB): domain Bacteria; phylum Pseudomonadota; class Gammaproteobacteria; order Steroidobacterales; family Steroidobacteraceae; genus DATIRA01. Next base: position 34,803 of record CAZKLS010000017.1, on the reverse strand, counting down.
GGTCGCGGCGAGAATGAGCGGCAGGACCTGTCGCGCTTGAACGTAGCGATGCATCGCTCTGCCCCGTGCCGGATCGAGTCCAGGAAGATTCTGCCTCAAAATCTCCCTGCCAGCGGGACGGATCGGCCAAACGGCGGCAGCCGGACGTGCTGTCACACTCCGGCGGGGGTGCTGTCGGAAGCCCTGAGCGACCCGACGCTGCTCACGGGCAGCGCGGGGTCGCGCTATTCGGGAGTCATCGGACCGGCAGTGATCTCGCCCGAGGACATCGCTGCCTCGAAACTGGCGACGTCGAGCCGCCTGAGGCGCGTGCTGGTGGTCACCGATTCGTCCCAGCAGATCGCACGGTTGCGTCCGGCGGTCTTCGCGAGCAGCAATGCCTGGTCGGCCCGCTCGATCGCCTGCTCTACGCTGACGTTCGGGTCGAGCAGTGCCAGTCCGAAGGAAACGGTCGCGTGCAACTCGACCCCATCGGGACCGCGGATCAGCGGAGCACTGGAGAGCCCGTCGCAGACCCGCTTGATCGCCGCGCGGCCGAGGTCGAGGTCTGAACCAGGCAGCGCGATCAGGAACTCGTCGCCACCGTAGCGAAAGACCTTGTCGTACGGGCGCAGGTGCCTGCGCAGGTATCGCACCGACTCGGCCAGCATCTGGTCGCCGACCTGGTGACCGTAGGTGTCATTGATCTCCTTGAGGCGATCGACGTCCATGAACACGATGCAGCAGGTCTGCACCCCGCGCCTGGCCAGTTCGTGCCACTGGCGCAGCTCGGGCAGCATGTCCGAGCGGCCGCAGGCCCCTGTCAGCGGGTCGAGATTTCGCAGCTGGCCCTGGATCTGCCGCTTGAGGGTGTCGAGCGCGAGTCTCAGTCGCGCGCTACCTGCGACCAGCTCGTCGAACCCTCGGCGGGTGATCGGCTCGCCATTCGCCACGTCGCGGAGCAGCCGAGACGCCGTCCGGTGCAGTCGCTCGTGCTCGGTCCCGATCGCTGCAAACGCGGGCTGTCCCCAGAGTTCGGCCGGGGCCCTTTCGTAATACCACTGGCCGAGCCGGCAACTCAGTTGAGGGGCGCCCCCGAGGTCCTTCGGGTCGATCGGCGACCTGAAGACGATCGCTCGCAGCAGGTTTTCGTGCCACTCGGCGTGGTCCTGTGTCGCCTGTTCCAGGGCCTCGAGGGTCCTGCGCGATCGGGTCGGATCCATGGTCAGCATCAGTGCCTACTCCCGTACTATCCGCGCCGTCCCTGGGCGCGTCGTCCCGTGCAAGAAGGTCGGGTGCAGCCGCTAGGACAGCTTCCTGCTAGCGCGATTCGCGTACAAGGCCTGAAACTGCTTCACAAGCGCGTAATCTCGTTAATTGCGTCACAAAAACGGGAACGCGCGGTACACATGCGAGGCTTCCCGCGCCCTGGCGCGCCCGTGCTGGTACGTTAAGTAAAAGGCGAAGGCCGGACGGGATTCACGCCCGGCCGGCACGCCGACACCTGGTTGCGGCCCGTTCAGCCGCGCAGCACGCGGTTGAAGAACTCCACAGTTCGGCGCCAGGCAAGCCCGGCGGCCTCGGGGTCGTAGCGCGGTGTCGTGTCGTTGTTGAAGCCGTGCTGCGTATCCGGATAGAAGTGCGCAGTGAATTCGACGCCTGCAGCTTCCAGCGCCGCCTGGTACGGCGGCCAGCTCGCGTTGACGCGCTCGTCGTTGGCCGCGAAGTGCAGCAGCAGCTCGGCCTTGATCGCGCCCACCTGTTCCAGCGGCGGTGCGCTGCCGTAGAAGGGTACGGCGGCCCCGAGGTCCGGCAACGCCGTGGCCAGCCGGTTCGCAATCGCTCCGCCGTAACAGAAGCCCACTACGCCGAGTTGCCCGTTCGTGCCGGGCTGGGAGCGCAGGTAGCCGGTCGCGGCAATGAAATCCTCGAACGCCTTGGGCTGCTCGAGGTCCTTGAAGAGTGTCCGGGCGCGGTCCTCGTCACCCGGGTAGCCTCCGAGCGGAAACAGCGCATCGGGCGCCAGCGCCACGAAATTCTCGAGCGCGATGCGCCGCGCGACGTCCTCGATGTGAGGATTGAGTCCACGGTTCTCGTGCACGACCAGCACCAGCGGCAGCGGCCCGTCGGCCTTTGCGGGGCGGACCAGGTAACCGCGTGCCCTGCCGTAGCCTTTCGGCGAATCGTACTCGACGAAACGCGCATCGAGTCGCGGGTCGGTCGGTGCGACCTGCTGGGCTTCGGCGAATCGTGGACTCAATGCGCCGAGCAGTCCCGCAGCCGTCACCGAGCCCACCGCGAACTTCCCTACCCTCTCGAGAAAAGTGCGCCGGTCGATGTCGCCATGGACGTACTGGTCGAAGACCAGCAGGACCTCGGGATCGAAATCGCTCGCCCGCGGCATCGGCTTGTCTGATGGCATGGTCGTCTCCGCTTTAGTGGATCGTGAACCGGGTTCTCAGTCGCTCGCGCCTCGGCCGGCGGTCGTGTCGGTCAGCCGTTCCAGGCGCGCCGGCACGTGCTTGTGCCAGGGCGTGCCCGCAAGGAAATCCCGCTGCGTCAGATCCGTCAACTCGTTCGGCGCCACGCCGGCACGATGCGTCGAGCCGTCCGCCGCCCGGTAGTCCAGCCCCTGCCCGTTCGGCAGCGAGATGTGCCCCGGCTGCATCGTCGCCGTGACTTCGGCGACGACCTCCGTGCTGCCGCGGCGCGTCGCCAGGCGCAGCGTATCGCCGCTCGAACAGCCGAGCGTCGCGGCGTCGGCGGGACTGAGCCGCAGCGTCCCGAACCGGCCCTTGCGATGCCAGCTCGCGTCACGCACCAGCGTGTTGCTCGTGTCGCTGCGGCGTTCGCCGGCGGAGAGCACCCACGGATACTCCTCGTCCCGCGTGGGTCCTTCACGATCGATGCGCTCGAGTTCGGGAAGCAATTCGGCCAGATAGAGGTTGATGCGGTGATCCGGCAGGCCGATCGCCTGCCAGCTCTCCTGGTAGTCGCTGATCGCGAAGATGAGTCCCGAGGCATTCGACAGGATCGCATCGAACAGCCGGTTGCCGGCGACGAGCGGTGGCCCGCCGAACCCGGCGCGCGCCGCCGCCTTCGGCGCGCCGCGCACGAACAGCTGCGCGATGCCCCAGAGCGAGGCCGCGGACTCCATGCCGGCGGGCAGCGTGGGTCCGAGCGTGCGGTACAGGACAACCGAGGCATACCGCGCAATCCGCGGATTCCGAGCGGCCGCCCAGCCGAATGCGAGCGCAAAAGCCGTTCGCCCGAGCCGTGCCGCGCGCCGCAGCGGCGCGTAGTCTCGCTCCGTGAGTTCGCCGAGGGCCTCGATCAGCCTCGCGTGGATCTCGGCTTCGGTTAGCGTGCCCGGCAGCGGCGCGAACAGCGGCGGCCGCAGCTGGAACCCGTTGCGGGGAAACTCCAGGTTGAAGAACGTCGCTTCGGGCTTCTCGAACTGGCTGCTGGCCGGCAGCACGTAGTCGGCCTCGCGGGCCGTCTCGGTCATCGCGACGTCCACGACGACCGAGAATTCGAGCGCGCGCAGTGCCTGCCGCATCCGTTGGCTGTCCGCGAGCGAGTGTACCGGGTTCGCGCATTCGATCCACATCGCTCGGTATCGCTGGGGGTGATCGGTCAGGATCTCCTCCGGGATCACGTTGCACGGTATCAGCCCGATGATGATCTTCGCGCCAACCACCGGGCTGCGCCGTGCCTGGCCGCCGCCGCGGGGCTGCCGGCTGGAACCCTCGCCCTTGCTGAGCCTGGACAACGAGAGCAACGGCACGAACGCGTTGTTGGTCCCCTCCCGGCCATAGTGACCCGTGAGCAGCCACACGAGCCGCTGCAGATAGCTGTTCAACGTGGAGTTGACGTTCATCTGCACGCCGAGATCTTCCATCATCGAGACGCTGCTCGCCTGGGCGATCCGGCGCGCCGCGCGCCGCAGCAGGTCCTCCTCGACACCGCAGATCTCCGCATAGCGCGTTACATCGATCTTTCGCAGCGCCGGTTCGATCTGCTCGTAGCCGCTGGTGTGCTCCGCGATCCAGTCGCGGGCAACCAGCCGCTCCTGCACCAGGATCGCGGCCAGCGCGGCCAGGCACCAGGCGTCCGTGCCCGGTCGCGTCGCCAAGTGAAAGTCGGCAAGCTCGGCTGTCTCGCTGCGACGGGGGTCGATGACGATCAGGCTGCGCTTCGGGTCTTTCTGGATCTCGCGCAGCACGACGCGGGTGCGCGCGATGCCGTGCGAGTGCCAGGGATTCTTGCCGACGAAAACCGCTACCTCGCAGTGCTCGAAGTCGCCGTGCACGCCGGTGCCGAGCATCTTGCCGGCAACCCAGAACTCGCCGGTCTTCTCCTGTGCCAGCGCATTCGAGCGGTAACGGATGCCCAGCGCCTTCTGCGTGCCGTCGGCGTAGGTGCCGCCGAGATGGCTGCCCTGGTTCGCGCCACCGAAATACAGGATGCTCCCGCCGCCGTGACGGTCCTTGATTGCCGCCATTCGCGCCGCGATTTCCCGGATCGCGGTGTCCCAGTCGACGGCCTCGAAGCTGCCGTCGCTGCGACGTCGCATCGGTGAGCTGATCCGGTCGGCTCCGTTCTGGTAGTAATCCAGTCGTTGCGACTTCTCGCAGACGTAGCCCTTGGAGATCGGATGGGCGTCGTCGCCCCGGATCTTCGTGATGCGCCGGCCGGTGGTCTGCACTTCGAGCCCGCAGTTGAGCGCGCAGATGATGCACGCAGTCTTGCGCCAGGGGGTTGTTGCGTCGTCGGACATCTGCCGGCTCCCGGGGAACTGTGCTTAGCATAGCGCGCCCGCGGCACAAAACCGGGCACAATGGCGGCGCCGGATCTTCGGCTCGTGGGAGCCAGGTCCCCGGGCGGGTGATTCCCCTAACAGGTGCCGCATGTACGTCGTAATGGTCGCCTCCGAATGTGCTCCGGTCGCCAAGGTCGGCGGTCTCGCCGACGTCGTGCACGGCCTGAGCCGCGAACTGGAACTGCGCGGCCATGCCGTCGAGATCATCCTGCCCAAGTACGACTGCATGCGCGAGAACGAGGTCTGGGGCCTGCAGGTCAGCTACGACGATCTCTGGGTACCGTGGGACGGCGGCGCGATCCGCTGCTCGGTCTGGTTCGGCTTCGTGCACGGCCGCAAGTGCTTCTTCATCGAGCCGCATTGCCGGCAGCAGTTCTTCAACCGAGGAACGTACTACGGCTTCGCGGACGACGCCGAGCGCTTCGCGTTCTTCAGCAAGGCGGCGCTCGAGTTCATGCTCCAGGCCGGCAAGCGGCCGGACGTGGTTCACACGCACGACTGGCATTCCGGCCTGGTCCCGGTCCTGCTCTATGAGATTTACGCAGGCGTCGGGTTGGCCGATCTGCGCGTATGCCACACGATCCACAACTTCCGGCACCAGGGGATCACCGGACCGCAGATATTGCAGGCTACGGGGCTGGGCCGGCCCGAGTACTTCGGGGCGCCCGAGCGCATGGGAGACGACCTCGACCATCACGCGATCAACATCATGCGCGGGGCCATCCTCTATTCGAACTTCGTCACAACCGTCTCCCCGCACCACGCGTGGGAGGCGAGGCACAGCGAAGTCGGATTCGGCCTCGGGCACACGCTGCACCTGCACCGGGACAAGTTCGGCGGCATCCTGAACGGCCTCGACTACGAGACGTGGAATCCGGAGCTCGACCCGCACATTCCGAGCCACTTCAACGCCTCGAACGTCGAACGCAAGGCCGGCAACACGCGGGCTCTGCGCGAACGGCTGCTGTTGCGCGACGTCGCCCGCCCGGTCGTCGCCTACGTCGGTCGTCTCGATGCGCAGAAGGGCCTGCACCTGATACGCCACGCGATCTTCCATTCGCTCGAGCGCCGGGCGCAGTTCGTGCTGCTGGGGTCGGGGTCCGAGCACGGCATCAACGAGGATTTCTGGCAGCTGCGCCGCCGGCTCAACGACGATCCGGACTGTCACCTCGAAATCGGCTACGACGAGGAGCTGGCCCACCTGATCTACGCCGGAGCCGACCTGCTGGTGATGCCGAGCCTCTACGAGCCTTGCGGACTCTCGCAGATGATCGCGCTGCGCTACGGCACGGTGCCGGTCGTCCGCGCGGTCGGCGGTCTGAAGGACACGGTGTTCGACTGGGACTTCTCCGAGCGGCCGCGACATGAACGCAATGGCTTCGTCTTCGAGCACGCGGACAACGCGGGGCTCGAGTCGGCGCTCGACCGCGCGCTCGGGCTGTGGCACGGCGAGCCTGCGTTGTTCCGGGAGCTCGTGACGCAAGGAATGCGCTGGGACTACTCCTGGAATCGTCCGGCGCAGCATTACCTCGACGTGTACGAGTTCATCCGGCACAAGCAGGGCGCGTGACGTCGTCGATTCCAGAGTATCTGGACGGGCTGCCGAACCTGAGCGGCTCGGAGGGGCTGATCGAGCAGGTGATCGCTGGCGCGGCGGATCGCCCCGTGTTCCTGGCCGAGAGCCGCGTTCCGTTCGAGAGGATACGAAGCGCCTGTTCGATCGCGCTGCACATGCATCAGCCGCTGGTGCCGGCCGGGGGCACGGACCTCCGCACGGCGGCGCTGATCGGCAACCTGCAGTACATGTGCGAGCACCCGGACGTGGGCGACAACCACAACGCGGCCGTCTTCCGTCGCTGCTATGCAAGGATGGGCGAGTTCGTCCCGCAACTGCTGGCAGAAGGCCTCGAGCCCCGCGTGATGCTCGAGTATTCCGGCACGCTGCTGCACGGGCTGCGGCTGATGGGCGCGGACGAAGTGATCGACAGCCTGCGGCGGGTCACCTGCGAACCGCAATACCGCCGGGCGGTCGAGTGGCTGGGCGCGCCCTGGGGCCACGCGGTCGCGCCTTCGACTCCGGTGCAGGACTTCCGGCTGCACGTGCGGGCCTGGCAGCATCACTTCGCGGCCATGTTCGGGCTCGAGGCGCTGGCCCGGGTGCGCGGCTTTTCGCCGTCCGAGATGGCGCTTCCCAACCACCCCGAGGTGGCCTACGAGTTCGTCCGCACGCTGAAGGACTGCGGCTACCGCTGGGTGCTGGTCCAGGAACACACGGTCGAAGAACCCGCAACCGGCGCGCCGCCCCGCCACCCTCACCTGCCGCACCGGCTCGTCTGCCGCAACGCGGCGGGTGAAACGGCCAGCATCGTCGCGATCGTCAAGACTCAGGGCTCCGACAGCAAGCTCGTCGGGCAGATGCAGCCCTGGTTCGAGGCCGGCGGCCTGGATCGGATCGAGCTGGCCGGGCGGTCCGTGCCGCCGCTGGTGACGCAGATCGCCGACGGAGAGAACGGCGGCGTGATGATGAACGAGTTCCCGTCGAAGTACTTCGATGTCGTGCGGCAGGCTGCCCATGGGGAGGTCCCGCTGCTCAACGCGACCGAGTACCTGGAGCACCTCTGGGCGCAGGGCGTCGGCGAGCAGGACCTGCCCGAGATCCAGCCGCTGTTCCATGGCCGCATCTGGGACCGGATGCAGCCCGGCGACGGGCTCGAGCGGCTGCGGCAGGTCGTCGACGTGCTGCGCAGCGAAAACGATGGCTTCCACATGGACGGCGGCAGCTGGACCAGCGAGTTGAGCTGGGTTCGGGGGTACCAGAACGTGCTGGGGCCGATGGAGGAGGCGAGCGCCCTCTTCCACGAGAAGGTGACGCTCCGGCAGCAGCCAACCTGCGAGCGCAGGTACCGCAACGCAATGCTTCACCTGCTCGCTTCCCAGACGAGTTGCTACCGGTACTGGGGACAGGGGCAATGGACGGACTACGGGCGCGAGATCTGCCGGCGTGCCCGGCAGATACTGGAACACGACTACTAGCGGCCTGTTGGAGCCGAGTCCGGTTCAGCTGTAGCTACGGATTCGATCTGCGTCGAAAAGTGTCAATCGGCGTCTATAAGCCATAATAGTTTCTTAAATCCGCCGAAATCCGCCTATCTCGGCTGCAGATCCAGGTCCGTCCGGATGCGGGAAAGTCGATGCTGCGTCGCAGCATCCGCCGTGTCAGAATTGCTCCAATTGCGTCGTCGCATCCATCTGCCGGGAGACGAGAGTCCATGGAATCCAGTCCACAGGTGACCGGTGGCTACCCCGCGAGCCTCAGCGAGGCGGTCGTGCTCGCGAACGGCGTGGTCGTCACGATCAGGCCGATCCGGGCCGAGGACGCGCTGCTGGAGGTCGAGTTCCTGCAGGGACTGTCCAGCGAGTCGCGCTACCAGAGATTCCTGTACGAGCTGGACGAGCTCACCGACGAGATGCTGGCGGAGTTCACCCAGATCGACTACCAGCGCGAAATGGCCCTGATCGCGGTGCTGGACCTGCCGCACGGCTCCCGCCAGATCGGCGTCGCGCGCTATTCGATCGCGCCCGACGGTCATTCATGCGACTTCGCCATCGTGGTCGGGGATGCCTGGCGTGGCACCGGGCTCGCCCAGGAGCTGCTCGGGCGCCTCGTCCGTATAGCGCGGGACCGAGGCGTACGGATCATCGAGGGCGTCTCGTTCGCCGAGAATCGCCGGATGCAGGGGCTCGCCCGCGCGCTCGGCTTCGAGACCCTGCCGGATTCGGAGGACCGGGACCTCGTGCGGATGCGAATGAGCCTGCAGGCCGAGCGGGCGGACGCAGGGGCGTGTTGAGAGGCAGTATCTATCGCTCCTAGAAGAACTATCCATTGGCCCTATTGATGGGCCGCGGCTATCGTTTGCGTACTCAGGTTTCACCTCTGACAACGGAGATACGCAAATGAGCTCGATCATCAACAGCACAATCAAGCCCTTCACGGCGACCGCGTTTCACGACGGCGAGTTCGTGCAGGTCACGGACGCCGACCTGAAGGGAAAATGGTCCGTCTTCTTCTTCTACCCGGCCGACTTCACCTTCGTCTGCCCGACGGAGCTCGGTGACCTGGCCGACCTCTATACCGAGTTCCAGAAGCTCGGCGTCGAGATCTACGGGGTGTCCACGGACACGCACTTCACGCACAAGGCCTGGCACGACGCCTCCGACACGATCAGGAAGATCCGCTACCCGATGATCGGGGACCCGACCCACGCGATCAGCCGCAATTTCGGCGTGCTGATCGAGGAAGAGGGTCTCGCGCTGCGCGGCACCTTCGTCGTCAACCCGGAAGGTGTCGTCAAGGTGGCCGAGATCAACGACCTCGGCATCGGCCGCGACGCCAGGGAACTGCTGCGCAAGGTGCAGGCGGCACAGTACATCGCCGCGCACCCGGGCGAGGTCTGCCCGGCCAAGTGGACGCCAGGCGAGAAGACGCTCGCCCCTTCGCTCGACCTGGTCGGCAAGATCTGAGTCGGGTCCGCTGCGCGCCGCCCGCCCCGTCCGGATCCGACGGACGGGGCGGACGGCCCTCGCCGCAAAGCCAAGGAGTAACCGCAAGATGCTCGACGCCACGCTGAAGCAGCAGCTGCAGGGATACCTGGAGCGCCTGACCCGACCCGTAGAGATCGTCGCGACGCTGGACGACAGTGACGCGGCGCGGGAGATGCACGATCTGCTGCGCGAGATCGCAGCGCTGTCCAGCCTGATCACGCTCGAGCAGCGTGAGCCGGACGGCTCGGTGCGCGTGCCTTCGTTCAGCGTGAGCGGCTCTGGCGCGCAGATGGGCATCCGGTTCGCTGGATTGCCGATGGGTCACGAGTTCACGTCGCTGGTGCTGGCGCTGCTGCAGGCCGGCGGGCATCCGCCGAAGGCCGAGGCCGCCGTCATCGAGCAGATCGAGGCCATCGACGAGGATCTCGAGTTCGAGGTCTATATTTCGCTCAGCTGCCAGAACTGCCCCGAGGTCGTGCAGGCCTTGAACCTGATGGCGGTGCGGAACCCGCGGGTTCGCAGCACGATGATCGACGGCGCGCTGTTCCAGGCGGAGGTCGAAGAGCGGCAGATCATGGCGGTGCCCTCGGTCTACCTGAACGGCGAGCCGTTCGGCCAGGGCCGGATGAGCATCGCGGAGATCCTCTCCAGGCTGGACAAGGACGCGGGCACGAAGGAAGCCGAGCAGATCGACGCGAAGGATCCCTTCGACGTGCTGGTCGTGGGCGGAGGCCCGGCCGGCGCAGCCGCCGCGATCTATGCGGCGCGAAAGGGCGTGCGTACCGGCGTCGTGGCAGAGCGTTTCGGGGGGCAGCTGCTCGACACGCTCGGCATCGAGAATTTCATATCGGTCCCGCACACCGAGGGTCCGAAGCTCTCTGCGGCGCTGGAGAACCACGTCAGGAGCTACGAGGTCGACGTCATGGAGTCGCAGCGCGCCGTCTCGCTGCAGCCCGCGGACGCCGCCGGGTTGCTGACCGTGGAACTCGCGAACGGCGCCCGCCTGCGCAGCCGCAGCCTGATACTGTCGACCGGTGCACGCTGGCGGGAGATGAACGTTCCAGGCGAGCGCGAGTATCGCGGGCGCGGCGTCGCGTACTGCCCGCACTGCGACGGCCCGCTGTTCAAGGGCAAGCGGGTCGCCGTGATCGGCGGCGGAAACTCGGGGGTCGAGGCGGCCATCGATCTCGCCGGCATCGTCTCGAAGGTCACGCTGATCGAATACGACTCGCGCCTGCGCGCTGACGAGGTGCTGCAGCGCAAGCTTCGGAGCCTGCCAAACGTGCGCGTGATCGTCTCCGCCGAGACGACCGAGGTGCACGGCAGCAGCGGTCGCGTGAGCGGTCTCAGCTACCGTGACCGAAGCTCGGGCGAGATGCACCACGTCGAGCTGGAGGGCGTCTTCGTCCAGATCGGCCTGCTGCCGAACACCGAGTGGCTGGCACAGAGCATCGCGCTGACCTCGCGCGGCGAGATCGAGGTGGATGCACGCGGTCAGACGTCCATGCCAGGCGTGTTCGCGGCCGGCGATGCGACGACGACACCCTACAAGCAGATCGTCATCGCGATGGGCGACGGCTCCAAGGCCGCGCTGTCGGCATTCGACCACCTGATCAGGACGTCGGCACCGACGGAGCAGGCCGCCGCGGCCTGAGGCGGGCCGCGGTACCGTCCCGCCGGCCCGTACCGCGGCTCCCCGTCAGTTGCTGCGAGCTCCGCCTGTGCGTCCCCTGCTCGCAAGGTAGTCATTACGGGCGGCGGCACATTCCGGATCCCCGAGCGCGGCGACCAGGCTGTCTGCATCCGACCAGCTGCGGGCGACGCCTGCCAGCTGCTGCGTGACGGCGTTGACGTGCCTTTTCGTCGCCCGCAGCACCCGCGACGGTTTCGCGGCGAGTGTCTCGGCGAGTTCACTGGCGCTGCGCGGGAGTTCGTCGGAGGGCTCCACCCGGTTGATGAACCCGGCGTCGCGGGCCTCGGTCGCGCCGAACGTCCGGCACGTCATCACCAGTTCCCGGGTCCGGGCCGGCCCGATCTCGCTGACCAGCCGCGGGATGCCGCCCCAGGCGAGCGGAATGCCGAGGTCCACTTCGGGTATCGAGAAGCGGGCGTCTCCGGCGGCGAGGCGCAGGTCGCAAGCGGCCGCCAGCACGAGTCCTCCGCCCACGCACCAGCCGTGGATGGCGGCGATCGTGACCGCGCGCATGCGCTCGACGGCCTCCGCCATCTGCCGCCCGAGGTCCGCCGCGTCGTGCAGCGCGTCCTGCTCGAGCGCCAGGAAGGCCTCGAGGTCCGCGCCGGCCGAGAAGGCACGCCCTGCCCCGCTGACGATCACGACCTTCAGTTCGGTGCGTTCGTCGAACCATGCCGCCGCGTCCACCAGCTCACGCAGCATCGCCGGCGACAGTGCATTGAGCTTGTCAGGACGGTTCAGCCTGAGCTGGCCGATCGCTCCGTCCGATTGCAGCTCGACGGTCTCGAACATCAGGCCGTCGGAATGAACAGGAACTCGCCGTTACGGTGTCCCGCGCCGCGAATCTGGTCGTAACGCGGATCCTGGGGCAGTCCGAGCTTCTCGCTCTGGCGACGGACGTCGTCGTAGATGGCGTTGTACAGCGCCTGGCCGTCCAGCACACGATCGTTCCCGCTGAGGACCGCGAGTATCGCTTCTGCGAAGATGCTGTGATCCCCGCCGGCGGAGTCGGCCACCGGGCTGTCGCCGCCTGCGGCCAGCACCGTCCGCGAACGATTCTTCGCCTTGTAGATCAGCACCTTCATCTGGGCTGCCTCGTCCGCGGAGCTGCGGTAGGTGACGCCCGTGCTGCGCGTCAGCGTGCCGGCGTAGCAGGTATCCGCGACGACCATGACGTGACGGGCGGGGATGATATTGAGCGTGCTCGATATCATGTCGTCGGAGATCCACTCGGTGTTGCTGTCGCGCTGCGCGTTGACCGGCAGCCAGTACCCGCGATTGCTGGCCCGGTCCAGCTCGCCGTGACCGGCGTAGTAGATCAGCAGCTTGTCGTCCTCGGCCAGCGTCCAGCCCGATTTCGCCCGGGTATAGTCATTCAGCGCATTGAGAATCTCGGCCCGGCTGGCATCGACCAGTACGCGGGTCTTGAAGCCGTACCGCGTTCGAAGCACGTCATCCAGCGCCTCCGCGTCGCTGACCGCCGTTCGCAGCTTCGGCATGTTCTGGTAATTGTTGTTGCCGATGATCAGTGCGTGGTACGTCCCCTCGGTCAGTTCCCTGGGGATGTTGCGCTTCGGCACCGCCGGCAGCGTGACCGGCAGCGGCGTCGCGGGCGTCGTGCTGCGAACCGCCACCCGTTCGACCGGCATCGCCTCGAGCTGCCGGATGCGCGCCTGGTCACGCTGGGAATCGAGCTTCAGCGCTGCGATCAGCCGCTCCTGGTCGCCCAGCCTGAGTTCCCGGTCTGCCAGCTGCCTCTTCAAAGCGTCGATTTCAGCCTGCTTCGCCGCCCCCGCCGCCGCTGCGCGCCGGTCCAGCTGCTCGCGTTCGAGCCGAATCTGGCGGCGCTCGCTCTCCAGCTGCGCGGTCAGGTCGGCGACGCGCTGCTCGGTATCGAGCAGTCGCCGCTGGGTCGTGGCGAGCTCGGAGCGCGTCGACGCCAGCTGGGCCTGTTGCGCCTGGCTTCCCGTCCGTTGCTCAGCCCGCAGCTGCTCGAGCTCTGCGGCGTACCGGCGCTGCTGCGCAAGCAGTTCGTCGATCTGTGCCTGCTGCTCGCCGAGGCGTCGCTCCCGGGCCTCGATCGCGGCCTGCATCTTCGAACGCTCGGCGGCGTCCGATGCGGCAGCCGAGGAAGTCCGGCGCGCGAGGTCGGCCCTGTCGGCCGTGATGCGGGCGCGTTCGCTGGTCAGGTCCACTCGAAGCCGCGCGACCTGCTGTTCCGTATCGAGCAGCTTGCGCTGGGTCTGGACGAGCTGCTGCTGCAACTGGTCGCGAGACTGCGTCACGTCGGCCAGCTGGTTACGCAGAGCCAGATCCTTCTCCGCGGCTGCCTTCAGCTGGTCGGCCAGGACCGAGCGCTGCGTCGCGGCGGTCGCCTCGAGGCTCGCCACGTTCTGCTCCTCAATGGCGAGTCGCTGCTCGCGGGCGCTGAGTTCCGCCTCGAGGCGCTGGAGTTCGGCCACGCGAGCGGGATCCACGATCTCCTGCGACTTGAGCTCGACCACCTGCTCGCCGAGGGCTCTTGCCTCCGCCCTCGCGGATGCGAGGGCCGCACGCTGCGCGGACAGCTGCGACTGGCTCGAATCGAGCTCGCTGCGGAGTTCGGCCACCCGCGAATTCTGCTGCTCGAGCTGCGCGGTCAGGTCGTCAATCGTCGCCTGCATTTCGCTGCGAACCGCGGTCACTTCGGACGCGTAGGTCAGCGCGTCGTCGGTGATCCCTGATCCCTGACGGTACAGGTTGAGCGCCTTCAGCGGATCCGCCGGGACGCCGAGGCCCTGCTCGTAGAGGTAGGCGAGGTTGATCTGCGCCCGGGCGTAGCCCTGCTGAGCCGCCTTTTCATACCAGCGGGCCGCCTCGCCGTAATCGGCTGGACGTCCGAGTCCCCGCTCGTAGATTTCGCCGACGTATGTCTGCGCTTCGGCATCGCCCGCCTCCGCTTCGGGCATCCATACCTGCAGAGCCGTCTGGTAGTTCGCCCGATCGTACGCGACGTACTCTCCGCCGCGGATCTCGCAGTCGGACGCCGTCGTCTTGATGGGTCGCCGCGGTGCCAGGTACGTCATCTGGCCGCCGAGTTTTCGTACCTGCCCTGGCAGCAGGCAGTCGACGACCAGCGTGCGATTCGGGTCCTGCGGAAGCGCGCCGGGCCGCTCGGCAGCGGCCGGGCGAGCCGC
>CAZKLS010000017.1:0-20491 GCA_964553405.1 uncultured Steroidobacteraceae bacterium | reverse complement strand
TGGCCGCCGACCTCAACGAGAACCAGTCTTCGATGGGGATCGCGATCAGGAATACCTCGCTGCCGGCCGCGGAAGACCCTGCCCTGTGCCCGAGCCTGGTCCGCAAGCGGGCGGAACCCGACGGCCTCACGGACACGGAGCAGCAGCTTCTCGACCGTTGCGGTCGGGTCGTGCGTGCCACGGATCCCACGCAGCAGGGCGATGCGCTGCAGGCCATCACCTCGGAGGAACTCAACGCTCCGAAGGCCAATACGATCAACTTCGACCGGTCCAACTTCTCCAACATCGCCTCGCGCCTGGTCAGCCTGCGTTCCGCGTCCGGCGGCCTCGCGATGGCCAGCAATGCGGCGGATCCGGTCGTCAGCCTGCTGAGCAACGGCGGGGCGGCGGGCGACGGCGACGTCGGTTACATGGACGGGCGCCTCGGCATGTTCGTCAACGGCAGTTTCGGTTCCGGCGACAAGTCGCGCACCGCGTATGAGGCCGCATATGACTTCGACCTGTGGGCGGTCACCGCAGGCGTCGATTACCGCTTCTCCGACAGCTTCGTCGGCGGCCTGGCGCTCGCCTATGCCGACAGCAGCACCGACTACCGCGAGGGCGGCTCGCTGTCGGGCGACGGGCTGACCGGGTCGGTGTTCGGATCATGGTTCGGCGAGCACTTCTATGTGGACGCGATCGCGAGCTACGGCTCGGCGAGCTACGACTCGCTCCGGCGGGTGCGCTACGTCATCACGCAGACGAGCATCCCGGGCGAGACGGACGCGATCGACCATACCGCTCGCGGCAGCACCGACAGCAATTCGCTGTATGCGGGCCTGAGCCTGGGTTACGTCTTCACTTCAGGCGGCTGGCAGTTCGGGCCCATTGCGGCCATCAGCTACGTGGACGTGGACGTGGACGGTTTCTCCGAGAAAGGTGGCAGCCACCCCGAGCTCAACCTGCGTTACCAGGACCAGAGCGCCAAGTCGCTGCAGTTGCAGGCCGGCGCCGACCTGAGCTACGCGGCCAGCATGAGCTGGGGCATCCTGTCTCCCTACGCGCGGGCGGTTTACGTCAGCGAGCAGGAGGACGATCGCACGAGGTTCTCGATCCAGTACGTTGCGGACCCGTTCCGTACTCCCGCGACGACAGCACGCGTGACTTCCGACAAACCCGACACGTCCTTCTATCGCTGGGCGATCGGCGTCTCAGCCCTGTTCGCGAACGGCGTCGCCGGTTTCGTGGATTACGAGAGCGTGTCGAGCCTGGACTCGATCGACTACGGCGTCCTCACGGTGGGTCTGCGCTACCAGTTCCAGTAGCGAGGTCCTTTGACCCGGGGTGGCCGGCGATGACGGCCGGCCACTCCTTTTCCCAGCAGCATGCATGGTCGGCGCCGGGCACGACGCGTATCCCCCGCGCGCCGAGGCGACGTGCAGCGTCCGCGATCAGCCGTGGCGGAACGTTTCGGTCGTCCTCGCCGGCCAGGTGAAGCTGATCGACCCGAACCGGCAGCGGACCCTCGCTGACCGGGTTCAGCGAGCCGCGCAACGGGCTGTAACCGTGCAGCTCGGTCCACGCGGTGACGTCGAGGTTGCCGGCCAGCGTCACGACTCTCGTGGCGCTCGACAGTCGCCGCGCAAGCAGCACGGCCATGGTTCCGCCGCCGCTGTGGCCGAACAGCTCGACCGAGTCGTATCCGCCTGACTCGATCAGCATTTCGATGACGCGTGCCATGCTCTCGACGGCGTCGGTGCTGAAGCGATCGAGCGTCCAGTCGAGCGCGGTACAGGGCGGCTCGGCAGCGAGCCCGAAGTAGCATGGTCTGCCCACGTACGCTGCATCGCGAGGGTCCAGCGCCATCAGATGCAGCATGACCGGTCGCCGGGGCGTCGGGTCCGCCGCCACGATGCCGCGCTGCAGGTATGGGTTGCCATCGCCTTCGATGTACACGTGGAGCGGTCCGCCGCGCGTCCGTGCATCTTGCCGATACACGACGTGCGCATAGGCTTCACCCTGCATGACCGACCGCGTGTAGCCCTGCCGTCGCGCCTGCTCGTCGATCCGCTGCGGCGCGGAACTGCATCCGACCAGCAGTCCCAGGCAGGCCACTGCGCAGGCCCTCGATTGCGCGGTTCCAGGCAAGGATGGGCGAGCCCCCGTCAGCCGGTTCCGCCGTCGCTGCGGGTCGTTTCGCCGGCAGGGATCCGTTCTGCTGCCTCGGTCCGTATCTGCTCCAGCGAGTCGCGGCCGGGGGCCACCTTCAGTCCGTACGCGGCCAGCTGGGCGGCTTTCTCGAAATACCCGGCCTCGAGTGCGCGCTCCGCCTCGGTCTCATAGAGGCGGACGATCTCGAGAATTCCCTCGGCGGCCTCACGGCTCGACGGATCGATCTCCAGCGCCGCCCTGAAGGCTCCATAGGCACTCGATACGCCCTCCGACAGCAGGCCGGGATCGAATGGCTGCTGGGCCAGGTAGATGTAGTCGCTCCCCTGGCTGATGAATGCATCCCGCGCCTGCAGGTCGGGTTCGTACGGCAGCCCGCCGGCCGTGGACTGCAGCTGCTCGACGCGCGCCTTCGCGTCCTTCATCAGGTTGCGGACGAAGACCTCGTCCGGGTCGGGTCTCATGTACAGCCAGAGCGCGACGCCGATCGCCGTGACTGCGATGGCCGTGAAGCCGGTCGACAGGATGGCCCGGCGCATCTCCCGGCCCTTGACGCCCAGCGGGCCTGCCATCTCGTCCAGGAAGCTCTCGACGCTGGGCGTACGGTCCGAGCGCTTGAAGGCGAGCCCCCGGACCAGCGCCTTGAACTGGCGCCGCCTCATCCCGGGCGTCCGCTTGACCTTCAGGCCTTCGTGAGCCGCCCGGACCGCGGCCACGCCGCCGAAAGGGTGCCGGCCGGTGAGCAGTTCGTAGGCGACACAGGCCAGCGCATAGACGTCGTCGCGCGGATCGGGGTCCTCGTTGAGCAGCATCTCCGGGCTCGCGTACGCCGGCGTCAGCGCGCCGAGCGAGCCTGCATCGAACTTCGTGCCTTCGTCAGGTCCGTCGCCGGGCGACACGAGCGCGCGCGCGATGCCGAAATCCAGCACCTTTACCTGCCGGCCCTTTGCGCCGTCGGCGACGAACACGTTGCCGGGCTTGAAGTCCGCATGCACGACGCCCTGCTCGTGGGCGTACATCAGCGCCCTGCCCGCCCCCTCGACGATGGGCCAGGCCTCCTTGAACCTGACACCCTGCGGGTGGCGCTGGATGAAACGATCGAGCGGCTCGCCGCCGAGAAACTCCATCGTCATGAAGATCAGCGTGCCGTCGCGATCGAAGTCGTACACCGTGACGATGTTCGGATGCGCAAGCGTCTGCGCCCGGCGCGTTTCCCGCTGCAGCGCCTTGAGCGCTTCCGGATGCTTGCGGAACTCGGAACTCAGGAACTTGATCGCGACCGAGGGATCTCGGTCCTGCGCCTCTTCCTTGCGCAGGTCCTTCGCCTTGAAGACGACGCCCATGCCGCCTTCGCCGATTCTCTGCTCCAGCACGAAGCGGCTCTTGACGACCGAGCCGGGCTCCAGCGGCTGCTCGACACCCGGCGCCCAGCCGTCGACCTCGTCCCATCCGGCGCCGGTGGACGGGCTCCCGGCCGGGAGACTGCGCGGCCGACTCGGGGTCGGGCGAGTCGCCGGGGCCGTGGCGGCGGGTCGGAGAATCGTGCGCTCCGCGGGCGAACCCGTATCGGGCGAGTGCCGCAGGACCGTTGCGCCCTCGGGCGCCGACGGTGCGCTCTGAAGCAGTCGGTCCTTCAGGTGCAGGTAGAGGTCGTAGCGGACTTCATTGCGTCCGTACGCGGCCTCGAGCTCCTGGAGAAACACGGCGGTCTCCGGGTGCTCGCCGCCGAGGGTCCGCTCGACCTCGGCGACCAGTTCATCCACTTGTGTCTCGCCGCGCAGCACGGCGTGAAGGAGTTCGATCAGCTGCTGCGAGTTCATCGCGGTCATCGGGAGCCGGCCTTTTTCAGGCTGTGCTCGGCTGGGCATCCACGACGACCACTGTGATGTTGTCGGCCGCCTCGCCACGCAGCGCGTGCTCGATCAACGTCTCGACGGTCGTCGCCGCGTCGCCGTGCTGCAGCAACTCTCCGATCCTCGCTGGCTGGATGTCCCTGTAGAGACCGTCGCTGCAGAGCAGGAAGCGGTCACCGAGTCGTACGTCGAAACTGAGCTGGTCGAGCTCCAGCCCGTCGCGACCGCCGATTGCACGGGTGATCACATTGGACCTGGGCGCATGGCCCGACGCTTCAGAAGCCTCGCCGGCTTCGCTGTGGTCCTCAGTCAGCTGCTCAAGCACCGCATCGCGGAGCCTGTAGAGCCGGCTGTCGCCGGCCCAGAGACAGACGCCGCGCGTACCGCGCACCAGCATCGCGACCACGGTCGTTCCGCTCACGACCGGGTTCACGCGTCGCAGCGACATCGAGTGCAGGTATTCGTTGACCCCGTCGAGCGCGTCCCTGACCGCCGTGACCGACTCTGCGAGCGAGGAGCGCGGCCCGACTGCGGTCAGCGCATCACGCACCATCTGGCTTGCGACCTGTCCTTCCGCATGCCCTCCCATCCCGTCTGCAACCGCCCAGAGACCGTCCTCAGGGCAACTGACGAACGCATCCTGGTTCTCGTCGCGCACTTTTCCCGGATGCGTCGAGCCGGCTGACTCGAGGTGCAGGGGCGAAGCCGGCGCCGCTTCTGCGGCATGGGTCTCGAAGGATGTCCAGGGCCACTCCTGCCAGTCGCCGGCCAGCATCGCGCTGAACGCCACCGGGTCGGGCAGGCCCCGGGTGAGCAGCCAACAGGGACGGACGACGTTCGATCCGCCGGTCCACCAGTACACCGGCGAGCCGGTGGAGCGCACCAGCGACTGGTCCAGCCAGCCGAGCGCCGTCGGCCCGACGTCGAGTTGCTCGCCCAGCGGCAGGTGCAGGTGGTCCCCGCTCGCGCCGCTCGTCGCGGGAAATCCGGTCAGCCAGGCCGAGCGGGACACCGCTGCAAGAGCTGACTCGAGTATCGAACCCGTGGCCGCGAGCGCCTGCTCGAAGTCCTCGACGCCGCGGTTCTCTTCCTCCAGCTGGGCGAGCACGAGATCTTCGACCCGCTCGAACCAACCCGCACAGCGATCCGCGACGATGAGTCCGACCGTATCGGCCGGCAGCACGGCGAAGACGGTGAACGGGAAATAGCGCCCGACACGGTCCACGCTCGGAAACACGACCCCGGCGACCGCCTGTTCGGCCAGCACGCCCGGGTGGGCAAAAAAGCGCCACATCGGCGCGGTCAGGTACAGCTCCAGCCAGCGCTCGGCGAGCGCGTTCTTGCTCGCAGCGACGGCCTGCTGCAGCCAGGCGTCCCAGGTCTCGACGACCCGCTCGGGCACTCGCCGACCGACGAAGTCGCCGAGCATCGGCAGCTTGCCGTAGAAACCGACAGGGATTTCAGTGCTCATCGCTCAGCCACGACACTTGAACCTGCTGAGCAGCGGGTCGGCGAACGGATTCCTGATCGAACTGGCGTCCAGCACCAGCCGGGCCGTCTGGCCGCCGGCCGAGACGGTCAGCAGGAAGCGCGTATCGGTCTGTGGCGAAGGCGCGGAATCGTCGATGAACCGGAACACGGCCCAGGGTCCCTGGTAAACGCGGCTCGGGCCGGGCCCGGCACCGGTGTCGAACGATACGGCGACCTGCTCGCTGGCGTCGCTCGGCCACCTGCCAGCCCACCGCGGCTGCGGCCCATGGCTGTACTCGAGCCGCTGGCCGTTGAGTTCCAGCGTGAATTTTCGCGCACTGGCGTCGAGGTACTCCGGCGAGATCGTGAAACGAAGCTCCGGATCCACGCCGCCCGGCCTGAAGAACTGCTGACGGATCGCACTGACCATCTCGAACTGGGCCAGAATGCTGCCCGGCAGGCCCAGCGAACCGCCCGCGGCCTCCCGCCAGCGCCAGCGGGTGCCGCTGGTATCGACGAAGGGCGCGAGCTGCGAGGAGAAGAAGGCATCGAACACGCCTCCGGTCCCGAACAGCCTCGCGAAGTCCGCAACAGGCACGTCCACGCCTGCGCGGGGGCTGAACGGGTACCGACCATTGATGATGGCCTCGCACTCGGCGACGACCTGGCTCTTGTACAGGTCTGCAAGCTCTCCTTTCGCCTGCTGGCGCACGACGGCCTGGGTCTCGCCGGCGAGCGATCCGACCACGCCGGCGGCGCCCGCCGGAAGCTGGCTCGCCTCGATTTCCAGTGCCCGGGCGAGGTCCGAGCATCCGCCCGCGGTCAGCGACTGGGCGGCGCCCGACGTACCGACCGCATCGCCCATCCGTCCGAGACACTGCGACATCTGGCCCAGCAGCCCGATCGTGCGGTCGATGGGCGCCTGGCCGGGCGGACCCTCGAGCAATTGGTGCAGGTCTGCGAAGTGCTCGGTCACGAGCTGGCCGGGCTTTCTCGGCGCCGCGCCGGCGCCCGGCGCAGCGTCGTCCATCAGGATCTTCCCCAGCGACGACTGGGCTGCCTTGCCGGCGGCCTTGTCGGCGAGCTGCTCCGCGACGGAGCCGCCGCTCGCCGCGTCCTCGGGTTCGTCGAGCTGCGTATTGTCGCTGACGATCGACAGCAGCACCTTGAGCGGCGAGCCTCCGCTGCCGAGTATCCCGAGCACCCGGCTCGCGTCCTGCGGATCGGATCCGAGCGGCACCCGCTCGAGGTCGGCGAGCAGCTCGTCCCAGGCATCGATGTAGTCGGCCTCGTACAGCGCGAGCACGTCGTAGATCAGCCGCCCGGAGGCGTCCCGGACCGATTCGTCGTCGCCGAAAACCCAGGAGTCTCCCTGCAGACGCTTGGCGATCTCGGCCGTCCCGGAGCCGCTGATCTCCCGGAAGACCGCCTTCGTGTACAGCGCCGGGAACGGCTCCGACAGGCTCCGGCCGCTACGTCGCCTGAAGACCGTCTCGATACCCTGGACTTCCCGGTCGAGCCGCAGCGGCGGGTACTGGTCGCCCGCGAAGAGCAGCTTCAGGCGGCTGTAGGCGAGCGATGCGGGCGTCGCCGCGCGCAACGAGTTCCTCGCCCGCGCTACCAGTGCTTCGTCCAAGGCGACCGGATTGACCCGCTCGTCCGCGAGCAGCGCTTCGAGATGTGCAACCAGCGCTGCGCGGATCTCCGGGCGATCCGGGTAGGCGCGGTCCCATTCGTGCCGCGCGAGGAACAGCAGCTGCCCGGGGTCGAGACGCTCCGGCTCGCCCAGCATCAGGTAGGCCTTCAGGTACTCGTAGAGCTTGTCGGGATCGGCCGAGAGCTCATTGATGCGGCTGGCGAACGACCCGCCGAGCGCCGGAACGAGCGACGCGTTCAGTTCGCGCGCATACGCCTGGCGGGCCGCTGCGCTGGCGGCACGGCCCTGGTAGAGCCCCGCTCGCATCGACAACGGCGGGCCCTCGCCGCCTCGCTCCGCAGCCTCGACGACCGCTCGGACCGCGTCGAGCCGCGGCAGCCACTGCGAGATGTCGGCGGCTCCTGCCCCGGCCGGGCCCGTGCCAGCCGCCGAAAGCTGCTTCGCGGCGCTCTCGACCTCGCCGAGATAGGCCAGGTTCTTCCGGTAGCTGACCGTCATCGCGATCAGGCCTGCGACGACCAGCGCGACGACGGCGCCGTAGGCGGCCAGGTGCAGCGTAGCCTTGCGCAGCGTCGCCTTGCGATCGGAGCCAGCGAGCCCCGACTCCTGCAGCACGACCTCCTTCAGAAGTCGCTCGATGAAATACGCGCGGCCCTTTTCGCCGACCAGTTGCCGCGAGTCGGTCGCGATGCCCATCGACTGGGACAGGGAGCCGAGCAGGCGGTCGATCGGCGTGCCTTCCTGCGTGCCACTGGTCAGGTATACGCCCCTGAGGAACGAGCGGCGATCGAATCCGGTGCCGCCGAACGCCTGCGCGACCAGCTGCTCGAGGCGGGGTTTCAGCGCGCTGAACTGCTGGGGAAAGGCGAACAGCATCGAACGACGCCGGGGGTCCCGCTCCACTTGGAGCCGGCCCAGCAGGCCGCGGTTGAGGCGGTTGGCCAGCGCGTCGAATTCCCTGGACAGGTGTTCCGCGCCGCGGCCGGACTGGCTGTCCTCGAGCGGAAAAGTCACGCCCCATGCCTGGGCGCGCCCGGCCGCGTCCAGGTCGTCGAAATACTCCCGGAAGCCCGAGATCAGATCCGCCTTCGTGACCAGCAGATAGACCGGCATCGAGATGCCGAGGTTGCGATTCAACTCGTCGATCCGCTGCCGGATCGAGTTGATGTCGCCTTCGAATTCGCGCTCGGTGCGAGTCAACAGGTCCGAAGCGCTGTAGGCCACCAGCACACCGTTGATCGGCTGGCGACGGCGATGACGCTTCAAGAGCTGCAGAAACTGCGCCCAGCCCGAACCGTCGGCGATCTGGTCCGAGTCCTGGGTGGTATAGCGGCCGGCGGTATCGAGCAGGATCGCCTCGTCAGTGAACCACCAGTCGCAGTTCCGGGTGCCGCCGACGCCCTGCACGGCCCGCTTTCCATGCTCCTGCTCCATCGGGAATCGAAGCCCGGAGTTCACCAGTGCAGTCGTCTTGCCCGAGCCCGGCGGCCCGATGATCACGTACCAGGGCAGGTTGTAGAGTCCCCCCTTGCCCTTGCGATCCTTCCTGAGCCTGGAGATCGCGTCGTCGAACCGCTGGCGCAGCTGAGCCGCGTCGGCCGGCTCGGACGGCTTCTTCTGCACGACCGCGGGTGCATCGGCCTGCTCGGCGACTTCGCTGGCGAGCTTGCGGCTCGCGCGCAGCGCGCGCAGGTATTGCCATTGAAGGACCGCGATCCACACGACCAGCAGTACCGCGATCGCAATCACGCGGCCGAGCACGCTCGCCAGCGGGCGAGCTTCGCCGAATGCGAAATACGGTCCCAGGAACCACAGGACCAGCGCCAGCAGCACGATGCCGACGCTGCCGAGGAACCAGCGGTTCAGCAGGAGCTTCTTCATGGCGCAGCCGTCCCGGAGGCGACGTGCACGATCTCGACCCGGCGGTTGCGCGCCCGGTTCTCCGCCGTCTCCGGCGGCAGATACCTCGGCTGGGATGAACCGACCCCGGTCGAACGCAGGCGGGCCGGCTCATCGAGCGTGGCCTCGAGCTCGCTCACCACGGCCGCCGCCCGGTCCGCGGAGAGTTCGTAGTTGTTCTGGTACTTGAAGGATCGAATCGGCTGGTCGTCCGTGTGCCCGACGACGAGCACGGGGCCCGGCAGCTCGTTCAGCGCTGCCGCGATGGCCGCCAGTGTCGACTGGTATTGCGGGCTGATCCGCGCGCTGCCCGAGGCGAACAGGTCGGTACCGAGCACAGTGACCGTGGAACGCGCGCCGTCCTCTTCGACGTCGACCCGGCCCTGCTGCTCGAGATCCGCGAGCAGGCGTTTCAGCGTCGTCGCCGGGGCAACGGCTGGCGCCGGTGCTTCGGCCGTGAAGTCCTGCACTCCGGCCTGTGCAAGCGCCGCGTAGACCGGCTCGGCGCGATTGGCGAGCTGGGCTCTGAAATACAGATAGGCGCCGGCCAGGATCGCGAGCCCGGCGGCTGCCACGACCCACAGCGGCACGAAACTCAGCAGCGGGTTCGTCCGGTCCTGCACGCCTTCCCAGTGCTCGGACAACGCAGCCGGCGGCTGGCCCCTGACGGAACGGATGCGCTCGTAGAGCTCGTGCTGCAGGCGGTCGCGCTGCATCTGGCCCTGCGGAGCCAGCGCGAACTTGCCCGCGAATCCGAGGCTGAGGCAGGAATACAGCACTTCGAGCAGTCCCGCATACTGGCCTGGATCGGACTGGGTTCGCTCGAGCAGCTGAAAGAACTTCTCGCCGCCCCAGGTCTCGCGGTGGAAGATCACCAGCAGCGGCTGGGAGCTCCAGTCGCTGCTCGAGCCCCAGGGCGTGCTCAGGATCGCTTCGTCGAGCGTCGCGCAGAGCGCGTAGCGGGCCGCTGCGATCTGGTCCGCCGGAACGCCGGCGTTGCGGGCTTTCTCCTCGAAGGCACGTACCTCGCGCACCAGCTGCTGCCTCAGGTGAGCCGTGTCCGCCGCCTGGGTCGAATGGCGCAAACGGCCGGCCAGCAGCAGCAGCGGTCCTGCAGCGTGGAACAACGGATCGAGCCCTGCCTCGGCGAACTCGATCCGCGGCACCTCGGCCAGCGAGGCCCCGGCGCCCGCGCTGCCCGCGAGGCCCGCGGAAGCACCCGGGGGCTGCGGCGGAACCGGCGCGGACGGCGGCGCGGCGCTTGCCGGTCCAGCCTGACGGCCCGCGCCCGGACGCGGCTTGATGATGGTGCGGTCGCCGGGCGGACCGCCGCTGCTCGCGTTGCTCATGGCTGCTACCCGCGGATCGCCCAGAGTTCCATCTGCAGGCCCGGAAACTCACCGGCCGCATGGATGGCGACGCCGCCCGAGGTGTGCAGCTGCCGCCAGA
Organism: uncultured Steroidobacteraceae bacterium; assembly: GCA_964553405.1. Lineage (GTDB taxonomy): Bacteria > Pseudomonadota > Gammaproteobacteria > Steroidobacterales > Steroidobacteraceae > DATIRA01. The sequence goes on along the minus strand of CAZKLS010000017.1, from coordinate 10,015 downwards.
GCTCGCCGGACTGTTCCAGCTCGAAGTACTGGAAACCGGCGTGGTAAGGCACCTGACGCGGAGGCGTGGGCATCGCGCGCAGCGCGATGCCGGGCAGGCCGAGGTTCACCAGGTCCGCGATTCGCTCGACCGGACCCACCTTGACCTGCGCGGTGAACATCCGCTTGAACTCCTCGCTCGGCAGGTCGGCCCGCGCCGCCAGCACGAACACGGCCGAATCGAGCAGCGAGCGATCGCGGACCACGCCGACCCGGATGCCGAATCGCTTGGTTTCCAGCGGGATCGAGACGGCGGCCTGCTCGAGCACCGCGCTCAGGACGCTGCGTACGGCCCCGAACAGCGGCTCGAACGTCGCGCGCAGATCGTCGTGCCGGTATGGCTCGAGCGCCGGCGGCCGCTTCGCGGCCAGCGTGTAGGTCGACAGCTCCCCGGCCAGCGATGCTGCGAAGCAGTAGAGGTCCTCCGGATGGACGTTGCCGCTCTGCGCCAGGTGTGCGGCTACCGGCTCGAAGCGATTGATCGCCTGCAGCATCAGGTAGTCCGCCACCTCGGCCGTGGCGCCGCGGCCACCGGCCGTCACGCGTCCGCCGATGGCCTCGCCGCGCTGGTGCAGCAGTCCATCGAGTTCCCGGAGAAACGACGCGAGGCGGGTTGCCGCGGCCGCCTTCGCCACGGTCGGTATGAAGTTGTCGTCCAGCACCACGCGCCGGTCGGCCTGGACCTCGACGACGCGGGCCATCGGTATGCAGGCGAACTCGTCGAGCGGCGCGTTCTCGAGCAGCAGGCAGGCGTTCAGCCCCGCGACCTCGATCAGCGCCGGGTCGTCGGAGATCCCGCAATTGTCACGAACCTCGAGTTCCTGTCGGAGCAGTCGCGTGATTTCGCCGCTGGTACCGGGTTGCGCGACTTCGATCGCACCGGGTCGCCGCAGCGGGACGCCGAGGAAGACCTTGCTTTCCCGGGTGCCGGCCGGAACTTCCAGAGCCGGAGGCAGTGGATCGTCGTCCGGCATGCAGAACGGCGTGCCGTCCGGCAGCACGCCCCGCGCCCGCCGCAGCGCGAGCTTGCCGGTGGCCAGCAGGTCGCGCTCGAATTCGAGCTCCGTGAAGCCCCAGCCGTTCGAACGCAGGACCGAGCTTCGCAGGTCCACGTATCGCTCGAGGTGACGGTCCTGCTGTTGAAAATGCTGTGGCCGGAGGAACAGTCCCTCCGTCCAGATGACCTTGTTGTTTATCGTCACTTCTCCACCTCGGCCGGAACGATCGGCTTAAGGTCCGCGCTGAGCGACCTCGCCTCCAGCGAAACGTTGAGCGCCAGGTCTGTCGGAGCCGTATCGCCCGTAGGAACAGGCTTCACGGTCCGCCAGGTCGCGCTGCGGAAATCACGGAAAGCGGCCGCCACGCCGATCAGCCGCGTGGCCGGGTCCAGCGTCAGCGCTGCCCGCTCGGTCGCGCCGGGTGCCACCAGAAACTCCTGCCGCGCAACCAGCGTCGCCGCGAGCAACGCCGTCTCGGCGCTCCAGAGCGAGGTCAGGTCCGCCTCGGCGAACGCGGCCCCGTCGGCCAGCTGATAGATGCGCACCGCGGTCGGCGAGGGCCGGCCGCCAGCGTCCGGGTTGGCCGCTGGGGATGCTCGCACTTCGATCACGACGTTGACCGGACGCGGCGGCTCGATCACCGCAGGCTTGCCGCAGCCGGCCAGCAGCGCGGCGCAGCAGGCCAGCACGAATACCGATGAGCACGCCCTCGTATGCCGTATCAGCACGTGTCGCTCCCGAAGTGGTTCTGCCCCGGCGCTGCGCTCACGGCTGCGGGTCCGCAGGTGGTCCGGATGCGCGCAGGCGCTTCAACTGCTCCTCGTACGAGCGGGCGAACTGGTCGCCGAACAGTCGCCTGAAGCAGTCGTCCGCATCGCGGGTGAGTTCCTTGTAGTACTCCTCGAAGCTGTCCCAGTGGCGGCCGCTCGCGCCGAAGCCGAGCGAGACCTTCCGGCCGGGCTTCGCGTCGAACTGCGCCTTCAGGGCCTGCGGGTCGAATCGCCCGAGCATGTGCTCGAACGCCGCCCGCATGCCGGCCAGCATCGCGAGCTGATGCGAGCGCACGTCCGCAAACGCGTCCTCGAACGCGGCCGGCGTGTCCAGGTAGGCCGGGTTGCGCTTGACCAGCAGGTTGTGCAGCGCATCCTCGACGTTGGCCGAGAACTTGAGCGGGTTGTTCTCCCGTGGCTTGAACGTCGTCTGCTGCAGTCGGAACTCGTTCTTGATCTCACCGCGGGCGCGCAGCACGACCATCAGGCCGTCCACGACGACGCGAAGCACCTGTCCGAGCTGCGCGAGCACTTCCGGGGACAGGCTTCCCTCCTGCAGTCCGGCGCCGCGCAGCAGCGCAGCAAAATCGCCGGACACCCCGGGCGTGGCCGGCGCCGCTTGTGCAGCGGGCGGTCCCGGCGCAGGCGGCGCCGCCGAGGGAATCATCGGCCCGCCGTCCCGGTTCGCCGGCTCGTCGTCACCTTCCCAGTTGGTGGGAATGATCCCGCCGCCGGCCGGCGGCGTTGCCGGGGCGGGCGCGGGCGGAGGGATGTTCAATGCGTCGCCGATCACCGGCTTTCCGAGCAGGTCCTGGCCGGACGGTCGCGGCGCCGCGGGTGGTGCCGTCGCGGGCGAGTCGAGCAGCGGATTGAAGTCGGAAGGTATCGAGCCGCTGCCTCCGCCGACCAGGTCGGCAAGCCCCTGCCCTGACGCTGCTGCAGGTCCCGGCTGCATCGAGGGAGGCTCGACGACCGACGGCGTGTTGCCGAGCAGGTCGTCCACCGAAGGCAGATCGGCCGAACGCGGCGTCGCCGCGGGGCCTGCTATCTCGGACTGGCTGGGGGGTGCCTTCGGTTGCACCTGCGTCTGCGCGCCAGGCATCGTCACCGACACGCGAACCGATATTTCGAACGGGTCGATGAATATCGAGTCCCCTTCCTTCAGCGGAAAGGGCTCGCCCGGATGCAGCTTGCTGCCATTGACGGTGACGCCGTTGGCGCTCTCGGTGTCTTCGAGGAAGAACGTTCCCCCGACCGACCTGACGCGCGCATGGCGGCTGGAGACGTGCGGATCGGGCAGGATCCAGTCATTGCCAGCCCGACGCCCGATGGTGCCGCCCTTGACCGAGAAGACGGCCCTGGACGCGGCGCCCATGACCGCGGCATTCGAACTGGTGATCTCGAGAACCAGAAACATCGCTCAATGACTCCAGCCGTCCGGATGCGGTCGGCTCATCCACCAATCAGCACGGTAGGGCAACCGGCCACGATCACGCCACCGTGCGAGGTCGGGTCGCCCATCCGCGCCGCGGGCTTGTTGCAGATCAGCACCGTCGTCGATCCCATCATCACGGCGTCGGGCGGGCCGACGCAGACGCACTGCGAGCCTACAGTAGCCGAAGGCAGACCGCCGATCAGGACGGTGGGTCCCCCCGGGCTGACGATGGGTCCGCCGACGTGCGGTATCGGCGGCACTCCCGGCGTCACCATCGGGCAGGTGTGCATGTCGGTGATCCTGGCGGCGGGTTTCATGGTGTGCCAGGACTCACTGCGGCGCAGGGCCGAACGTCGCCAGCGCCCGGTCGACGAACTCGGCCAGCCTGGCATCGAAGGTGTCGGGATCTTCCGCCGCAGCGAGGAATAGGGCACTGCGGACCGCATCGCCGGACAGTGTCGGCGGTGCCGGCACTTCCGGCTGTCCTGCAGGCAGCATGCTGCCTCCGGACCAGCCAGCGGCGGCCGCCAGCCAGGCCGCGGCAGATCGGAACGCGAGGCGATCCGCCAGTTCGACGGCGGCCAGGCGGTTCTCCTCCGTCGGCTCCTTCAACCAGCGCAGCGCTGCCGCGAGTGCGCTCCGGTCAGAGGGGTCCGGGTCGGTGCCCGCGCGCACGGCCTGCCAGCACTCGCAGCCCCAGGCCACGGCATACTGCCGCGGCAGCACCTGGGTCAGCACGCGCACGGCGTCCTCCGCAAGCCCCTGGCGTGACAGCAGATCGATAAATGCCCGGACGTTGATCGACGGATCGAGCAGCGAACGTGCCTCGTCGCTCAGTTCGCCCTGCGCTGCGAGAACGCCGCAGGAAATTTCCGAGTCTGCGTCGAGCGCCTTCAGCATGGATCCGACCTCATCCGATCTTGGTCAGCGAGCCTTTCAGGGAGGCAATCGCGTCGGCCTTGAGGTCGAGCATGCCGCCCTCGACCTTGGCGGAGACGTCGCCCTTCACTCCGACGTTGAGACCTTTTACCGCGACTTCCTGTTGCCCCTTTATCTTCACCCTCCTGCTGGCCTTCATGTTGATCGAATCGCTGGCCTTGACCGTCAGGTTCTTGCAGGTCACGGTGATGTCGCCGTTCTTCTTCATCACGATCTTCGATTGGCCGGTTACCAGCGTGATCTCGTCCCCGACGTCGATCAGCATCGTCTTGCCGATCTCGAACTTCGCCACGCCTTTACTGCTCTTCGCCGGCGAGTCCTCGTTGAGGCCCACCCTCAAGGTCGCGTCGTTTTCCACGTCTACCGTGAAGTCTTTCTCGGCGTGGATGTGAAGCGCTTCCTCGCCCTTCTTGTCCTCGAAGCGGATCTCATTGAACGTGCTGTCCTTGCCGCCCTTGCTGCTGCGGGTCTTGATGCCACTCTGCGTGGCATTTTCCGGCAGCTTGTAGGGGGGCTTGTGCTCGCCGTTGTACACGCGTCCCGTGATGATCGGGCGGTCCGGGTCGCCCTCGAGAAAACCGACGATCACCTCCTGCCCGATCCGTGGAATATGGATGGCGCCCCACTCCTGTCCCGCCCAGACCTGAGCGACGCGCACCCGGCACGAACTCCGGTCGTCGTTCTTGCCCTGGCGGTCCCAGTGGAACTGGACCTTGACCCGGCCGAATTCGTCGGTGTCGATCTCCTCGCCTGGCTTGCCGACGACGGTCGCGGTCTGCGCCCCCTGCACCACCGGCTTCGGCGTGAGGCGTGGCGGTCGGAACTGCGTCCTGGCGTCGATGGCCTCGACATCAACCTGGAAGTCCGTCTGGCCCGATGCGCCCGTCTCGTACGGGTTCGACGACAGCGAGAGACTGGTCGCCACGATCAGGTATTTCTTGTTCAGGTCGTCGCGCGGGTATCTGTCGAGTGAAAACAGTGCGCCGACCGCGAGCCCCATCGCATTGCCCTGCCCTCGCGCAACGGCATGGCCGGCCTGCAGTTCCTCGAGTCGCACCTTCGCGATCCGATCGGCCTCCGACGCCTCGAGCGCAGTCCGGTCGGTGTCCTTGCGGGCCGGAAGTTCGGCTGGATAGTCGAAGATCTCGAGGTCATCGTGGGCATGGCCGCTCTTGACTGAGCGGCTCGCCAGCAAGGAGCCCGAGGGCTGCTTGAAATCGAAGTCGGTCGTCGCGTAGGCGCCGGGCTGCACCGTCTTGACGTAACTCCAGGACGTCAGGTGATCACGCTCGCGCCGCGCCTCCGACGTGGTCGGCGCGAAGTACGGCACCGTGTCGTATCCAGGAAGGCTCTTGTGCGATCCCGAGTCATCCACCAGCACCATCGTGTGCTTCCCGGCGGAGTGCTCGAAGAAATAGTAGATGCCCTCCTGCTCGAGCAGCCGGCTCAGGAAGTTGAACGCCGTCTCGCGGTACTGGACGCAGTAGGCGAGTTTCTTGTGCGGATTCCTGAGTGCGAAGCGGAAATCCGAGAAGCCCTTCTCCTTGACCAGCTTCTCGAAGATCTCCTGGACAGTCGCGTCCTGGAACACCCGGCAATCCGCCGTCCTGCTCAGGAACCAGAACCACGGCCTGAGCGTCATCTGGTACTCGTGCTGCCGCAGCCCGTAACTGAGTTGCGAGAAATCGCTCACCAGCCCGTGCAGCACGCGCTGTCCTCCACCGGACTGCAGTGGCCAGGAAACGGTTACGGGCCGGCCCAGGATCTCGTCGGCGTCGAGATTCCCCTCTTCGCTCAGCACGCTGACTTCGAACTGAAACGGCTGGCTGAGTCGTTCCGAGCCCGCCAGCTGCGACAACAGCAGCACGTCCTCGCCGAAGGGGGTCGTCAAATTGATCGGTCGATTGTCATCGGTCGCAGGCATGTGGCTCCCTCTGCAATCTGCCGGCCCCCTCGAATCATCCGGACCGTCGTGTTGTCGCCGCCCGATGCAGGGGCGGACTTCTTTTGTGGCAGTTCAGGCCCGGCAGTGCGGCCGGTGCCTTGCCCCCGCCCGTCACTGTACTACGGCGAGCGTGCTATTCCAGCGCCATCAGGCGAAGACAGGCCTCGTCGTCCTTCGAGTAGAAATACAGGCCGTCCGAGTCGCCGCCCTCGGCGATGATCACCGGCGTGGCGTTCTCGAATTTCTGGCGAGCGATGGCCGTCGCGGCCACTTCGTTGATCTTGTTCTCCCGAACGTAGTCGGCCCAGCGGGCGTCGGACTTCTCGATCCTGCTGCCGGCACTGCTTGCACGCTGCAACGTCCGCAGGAATTGGTAGTAGTCGTAGTCGACCACCTTCGCACGAGCCATTCTTCTAATCCTGTTCCTCGCGTGGCCACGCAGTAATAGCAGGAAACGTACTGATCCATCAAGATTTTGGGCTCGATCCGGCCGTGGTTGACGTACGCCCCGCGATCGGTAGATCCGGACCACGCCGGGACCATTGAGGCGTGGCGTGTTGCATCGCAGCAAGTCCAGGTTCAGGTCTCGCCGGGCTGTGTGCTAATTTTCGCCTTCCGCCGATCAAACGAACCTCGATTCCCGACAAGAAAGATGGCGAGGAAGGTCTCCCGATTCCATGCACTGCTCGCGGAACTGAAGCGGCGCAGCGTCTTCAAGGTTGCCTCCGTGTACGCGGTGACCGCCTGGGGTGCCTCGATGGGTGCTGCGGAGTTGCTGCCGGCGTTCGGGGCGCCGGAGTGGTCGGTCCGGGTGTTCGTGCTGTTCGCGGTGCTCGGCCTGCCGCTCGCGGTCGCACTCGCGTGGGCCTATGAGATCACGCCCGAGGGCATCGTGCGGGACGAGGCCGGTGAGCTCGGCAGCGGCGCAGCCCCGCTGCGACGCAAGGGTGACAACACGACCGTCATGTTCGGCAGCCACGGCACGGTGCGCGTCAGCTGGCAGGATGCCAGCGGCCGGCACGAGAAGGTCTTCCATCGGGACTTTCGCATCGGTCGTGACGACTCGTGCGAGCTGCGGCTCGACGATCCGCTGATCAGTCGGCGGCATGCCGAGGTGGAGCACAGCGAAGGTGCCTGGTGGATCAGCGACCTCGGAAGCCGCAATGGAACGCTGCTGGACGGTCGGCCCGTGTCGCGGGCGCCGCTGCCGGCCAGCTGCGAAGTGATGCTCTACGAGACGGCGCCGGTGCTCCGCCTCGAAGTGCGGGCCGCCTCGACGGCCCGGACGATCGCCTCATCGCAGCTGGGTCGACGAGGCTCCTGAAGCGGCTCCTCAGCCTGTCGGGATCGCATCGTCGCGGGATCGCGCTGCGACGACCACGAGACCCTGCACGTCCGTCCCCAGCTCGGTGCGCAGCACAGCCGGCGACAGCTCCAGCAACTCATATCCTGCCTCGCCGAGGGCTCGCGCGACATATTTCCGTTCGTGCATGTAGCGCCCGTGGGCGCCCATGCGGTAACCGGTGCCCTCGTCGGTCGTGTCCCAGCGCTCGACGGTGAAGGTCAACACGCCGCCGGGGCGCAGGCAGCGACGGGCAGCCTCGATCGCCTGCTCGAGCGACCCAAAATAAACCAGCGTGTCGGCCGACAGCACGACATCGAACCCGGCTGGCCGGCTGCGCATGAACTCGCAGAGCTCCATCTCCACCAGTTCATCGTAGGTGCCGCGAGAGCGGGCCTTCGCGAGCATGGCCTTCGACAGGTCTACGCCGGTCAGCGATCGGGCGCGATCGCGCAGCAGCGGGCCGCACAATCCGGTGCCTGCGCCGGCGTCGAGCACGTCGAGTCCTTCGTGTTCGCCCGGCGGGCCCAGGTGTCGCTGCAGCGCTTCGGCCAGCAGTTGCGGCGCGCGGTAGCCGAGTTCCTCGAGGTCCTCGTCGAAGCTCTCGGCGAAGCTGTCGAACGTAGTGCGTACGTAGTCATCGCTCGCTCGATCGGGAACCGCCTCGCCGGCGGCGGCCGCGTACATGTGCCGTGCGGTCGGGTTGTCCGGGTTGTAGCGCACCCAGTCCCGGTACAACTCCGCGAGTTCCTGCGTCTTTCCGGCGCGGTAGAGAATCTGCCCGAGCCGTTCATAGGCCAGGTCATGCTGCGGGTGCAGGCTGATCGCCGTCTTGAGGCATTCCATCGTCTCTTCGAGGCGCCGCAGTCGCCGCAGGCAGGTCGCGCGGTTGTACCAGGCCTGCCACATCTGCGGCGCGAGTTCGGTCGCCCGCCGGTAGGCGTCGGCGGCCTGCTCCGAATCGCCTGCACTGAGCAGCATGTTGCCGATGTTCATCCAGGCGTGCGGATTGCCGGGCGCGCTCTGGACGGATTGCTGCAGCAGCTCGATGCCTCGCGCCTTGTTGCCCTGCTGGAACTCGAGCATGCCCAGAAAGTTGAGCGCGTCCGGGTCTCGTGGCCGGCGCCTCAGGATGCGCTGATACATGGCTTTGGCCTCTGCCATCCGGCCCGCCTTGTGAATGGCGATCGCCTTGAGCAGGACAGGATCGGGCGAACTCATGCGCCGGCCTCATCTTTGCGGCGCAGCAGCGCCTGACGGGTGCAGTTTAACCTCGGCGCTGCAACCCGCAGCGTCTACAATCGGCCGACGCCACGACTCGAGCAGCAAGGGACGGGTACGCGCATGCCAGGTCGAATCAGTTTCGAAGTCGAACTCGCTGCGCCGGCGGAAACCCGACAATCCATGCTGCGTCGCAGCGACGGCATGCGAATACTCGTTCTTGGAGACTTGAGCGGCCGTCGGAACCGGGGAGTCGAATCTCCAGCCGACCTGGCGGATCGCCGCGTCTTCGAGCTGGACCTGGACAGCTTCGACCCGGTGTTCAGGGCGATTGCGCCGCGCCTCGTGCTCGGGTCGGCGGCAGCGCCGGGCGGCACGCTCGAGCTGACGTTCGAGTCGCTGGAGGATTTCCATCCCGACCAGCTCCATGCGTCGCTGGATGCTTTTCGCGATCTGCGACTGAGCCGCGAGCGACTGCTCGATCCGGCCAGCTTCGCTGCCGAAGCCGAACGCCTGGTGGCGGCCGGCGCCGGAACCGAGCGGTCCTCGTCGAGCCCGGCATTGCCGGCAGAGGACCGGACGCAGTTGATCGAGCGGCTGATCGGCGCGCCACCGGCAACGGAGCGACAGGAGACAGCCGCCGCACGATCCGTGGATGGACTGGTCCGCGCACTGGTGAAGCCACTGATCAAGCCGGCGCTCGCAGGCTCCGCGGAGCCGTATCTCGCAGCACTCGATGCCTCCACTGGCGAGCGGATGCGAGCCCTGCTCCATGAGCCGGACTTCCAGGCGCTGGAGGCGACCTGGCGCGGACTGCGCCGACTCGTGGATTCAGTCGAGCTCGGCGAGCAGGTTCGGCTGTACGTCGCGGATGTCAGCAAGGATGAACTGCTCGAGGACCTGGCGGCCTGCGAGGGCCGCCTGGAGGACTCCGCGGCTTACCGGTTGATCGCAGGGCATCGCCGGGGTGTGGACGACCCGCCCTGGTCGCTCCTGCTCGGCGACTACGTCTTCGAGGCCGATCACGACCACATAGCGCTGCTCGGTCACCTCGGTCGGCTGGCCGCGTCTGCCGGCGCACCGTTCCTCGCGGCGGCGAATCCGAGCCTGGCCGGCTGTCAGCAGTTGAGCGTGGACACCGAGCCGCGGCGCTGGGCGTTCGAAGACCCGGCGATCTTCGAGCGTTGGGCTGCGCTGCGACGCAGCCCCGTGGCCCGCTGGCTCGGCCTCGCGCTGCCGCGCATTCTGATGCGCCTGCCCTACGGAGCGAAGTCCGAACCGATCGAGAGCTTCGAATTCGAGGAAACGGCTTCGACGAGCGGCCATG
>CAZKLS010000016.1:0-37322 GCA_964553405.1 uncultured Steroidobacteraceae bacterium | reverse complement strand
CGGCATCGAACCCGCGGCCGCCCGGCGGTTCGCAGCAGCAGCGGTGATGCGGCGGCCCAATGAAGATTCCGTCAGCCCACCATGGTCACTCGCCTAGCGAGTATTGGATATTAGCACCCACTGCGATGGCATAATTCCATTGTTTATGGAATTCACTACCACAATAGTCGATTTCTGGCTGTCTTTCCTCAGATGTCAAGGAAGTTAAGCAATTTTTGGATCATGGTGGGATATAGAAACTGAAATGATCCATTTATTGAGCATATGTGGTTATTGGATTCGAAAGATACCGGCTTTCCGGATGAAGGCGTCATGAAGACTGCCGCATCCCAGGTGCTCGACGGATGATCGGCCTGCTGCAGCGCGTGAGCCGGGCATCGGTCCGGGTGGATGGTGGCGTCATCGGCGAGATCGGTCCCGGACTGCTGGTCCTGCTGGCCGTGGAGCCCGGCGACGGCCCGGCCGAGGCTGAACGAATGCTCGAGCGGCTGGTCGGATACCGTGTGTTCCCCGACTCGGCGGGGCGGATGAACCTGAGCCTCCAGGATACGGAGGGCGGGCTGCTGCTGGTTCCGCAGTTCACGCTCGCGGCGGACACCCGCAAGGGCATGCGGCCGAGCTTCACCTCCGCGGCCTCGCCGGAGCAGGGCAGGCGACTGTTCGAATACGCGGTGCAGTCCGCCCGGCGACTGCTCGGCGCGCGGCTCGCCACCGGAAGGTTCGGGGCGGAGATGCAGGTGGACCTGAGGAACGAGGGCCCGGTCACGTTCCTGCTGCACGTACCGCCAGCGTCCGCGGGGGCTTGACGCCCTTATTCGCGTATCATCGCGCTTTGGCCTGATCGCCACCGGAGACCATTTCAATGGGTATCGGCTTTCGAGAATTACTGATCGTTCTGCTGATCGCGCTGGTCCTGTTCGGCGCCAAGAAGCTGCGCAACGTCGGGTCCGACCTCGGTGCCGCCGTCCGCGGCTTCAAGAAGGCCGTCAACGACGGTGACGACGAGCAGACCAAGCAGATCAACGACCTCACCGGCAAGGATGCGGACTTCGCCGAGCGATCCGAGGCGAGCAAGTCCGACACGAAGACGAGCGCCTGACGACGCGATGTTCGAGGTGGGCTTCACTGAGATCGTACTGATCCTCGGGATCGCCCTGCTGGTGCTCGGGCCTGAGCGTCTGCCGAAGCTGGCCGCGGATCTCGGCCGCTGGGCGGGCCGGGCGCGTGCGATGGCGCGACAGCTGCGCACGCAGCTCGAGCAGGAAGTGCAGTACGACCCGCTGAAAGACCAGCCCAAGCCCGCACACCCGACACAAAAACCGGCCCCGCCAGCTGCCGCCGCCGCGCCGGCTGAACCACCCGCTCAGCCCGACAAGCCCGATGAGCCCAGAACCCAGTGAGTCGGAGCAGCTCGCCGAAGGCACGCTGATCTCGCACCTGCTGGAGTTGCGCCAGCGCCTGCTGCGGTCCGTCATCGCGGTGCTGGTCGTGTTTGTTCCGCTCGCATTCTTCGCAAACGAACTGTTCACCGTCGTCGCGCAGCCGCTGGTCGAGAAGCTGCCGGAAGGCACCTCGATCATCGCGACCAGCGTCATCGCGCCATTCATGACGCCGCTGAAGCTCGCACTGATCATGTCGATCTTCATTGCGATGCCGTTCATCCTCTACCAGGCCTGGGCGTTCATCGCCCCGGGCCTGTACCGCAACGAAAAGCGCTTCGCGATGCCGCTGTTCGCGTCCAGCGTGGTGCTGTTCTACGTCGGCGTCGCCTTCGCCTATTTCATCGTGTTCCCGCTGATGTTCGGGTTCCTGACCAGCTCGGCGCCGGACGGCGTACGCGTGATGACCGACATGTCGAGTTACCTCGACTTCACGATGCTGCTGTTCTTCGCCTTCGGCATGGCGTTCGAGGTGCCGGTGGCGACCGTGCTGCTGGTGGCGACCGGCCTCGTGAAGATCGAGGCGCTGAAGAAGCACCGGGGCTACATCGTGCTCGGCATTTTCGTCTTCGCGGCGTTCCTGACACCCCCGGATGCCGTGTCGCAGAGCTTCATGGCCGTGCCGATGTACCTGCTCTACGAAATCGGGATTCTGCTGGCCCAGTTCCTTACGCGGGACAGGGTCGCTGCCGGCGCGCGCGGGGAGACGACCGAATAGCGGGCCGGGCCCGGCGGCCGACGGCGGGCCGCCGTTCGGGAACCGGCCGCGAGACCTTGCTCTGGCGGCCCCAAATGGCCGAGACTCTCGCCCTTCGCGCGCCGGTCGGCGCCGCCGGTACCCAGAAGCACAACCATGGCCGATACTCCCAGTTCAACGCTCCCCGCCGTCGCCCACGACACCTGGCTCGGGCACCCGAAGGGACTCTTCCTGCTGTTCGCCACCGAGATGTGGGAACGCTTCAGCTACTACGGCATGCGGGCACTGCTGGTGCTTTCGCTGGTCGCCGGAGTCGAAGTGGCCAACCCCGGTTTCGGCTGGTCGCAGGCCGAGGCACTGAAGCTCTATGGACTGTTCACGGGTTTCGTCTACTTCACGCCGCTGATCGGCGGCTGGCTGGCGGACAACTACCTGGGACAGCGCAAGTCCGTGATCATCGGCGGCCTCGTGATGGCCGCCGGCCAGTTCACGCTTGCGTCGGCCATTCCCGGCAACCTGAGCCTGTTCTACGTCGGCCTGGTGCTGCTGGTGATCGGCAACGGCTTCTTCAAGCCGAACATATCGACGATGGTCGGCGACCTCTACGAGGAGGGCGACTCGCGCCGCGACGGCGCCTTCACGATCTTCTACATGGGCATCAATGCCGGCGCCTTCCTCGCGCCGCTGGTCTGCTCGACGCTGGGCGAGGACCCGACCTACGGCTGGCGCGCGGGTTACTTCGCCGCGGGCGTCGGCATGGTCATTTCGGTGATCATCCAGCTGGCGCTGGCCCGGCGCTACCTCGGTGACATCGGCGTCGCGCCGGCCGCGCACCGGGCGCTGCAGAAGAGCGGCGGCAAGAAGGCGCCGCTGACGCCGGACGAGCGGGACCGCCTGCGGGTCATCTTCATGCTGTTCATTTTCGTCGTGCTGTTCTGGGCCGCCTTCGAGCAGGCCGGCGGCCTGATGAACATCTACGCGAACGAGAAGACCGACCGCTTCGTCGGATCCTTCGAGGTGCCCGCCGGCTGGTTCCAGTCGTTGAATCCGCTGTTCATCGTGGTCCTCGCGCCGATCTTCTCGATGATGTGGGGCAGCCTCGGCAAGGTCGGCCGCAATCCGAGCACGCCGCGCAAGATGGTGCTCGGCCTGATCCTCACCGGCATCGGCTTCCTGGCCATGGTCGGCGCGGTCTACGAGCAGGCCGCCACCGGCAAGGCGAGCATGTGGTGGCTGGTCGTGGCCTACTTCTTCCACACGACCGGCGAGCTCTGCATCTCGCCGGTCGGGCTCTCGATGGTCACCAAGCTCTCGCCGCTGCGGCTCGCTTCGCTGATGATGGGCGTCTGGTTCCTGATCAACTTCGTCGCCAACTGGCTCGCGGGAATCATCGGCTCGTATGCCGAGAGCCTCGGCGAGCTGGCCATCTTCGGCGGCCTCGCGGTAACGCTGTTCGTATTCGCGGTCGTGCTGTGGATGCTGTCGGGCACGCTGGTGCGCTGGATGCACGGCGCGGAAGACGTCAAGCACGCTTGAGGAGAGACGGGGCATGTCGAAACTGACGATCATCGCGGCCGGCATCGTGCTGGCGCTGGGCAGCGCGTCGACCTACGGCGCGTCGCCGGAGGAGCCTGCTGACGAATTCATCGCCCGGATCAGCGACGAGCTGCGCGCGCTGGCAGACGAACTGAACGCGGCGGGCTGGGCCTACTCGACCTACATCACGCCGGACACGGAGTTCCTGAATGCGAAGGCGAGCGAACGCTTCCTCTCGCATTACTCCACGGTCGTAGACGCATCGAAGCTCTATCCGGCCTCGGCACTCAATCCGCGCACGGCACGTGCATTTTCGCAGCTGCGTCTCGGCGTCGAGACGCCCGCCCCGAAGGATCCCGCCCGGCTCGCGGAGTTCACGCAGATCACGACCCGGCTCGAGGGCATGTACGGCGCCGGGAAGTACTGCCCGCAGGGGCCTGATTCCTGCAAGTCCCTGAACGACCTCGAGCGGACGATGGCGGACAGCCGCGACTACGACACGCTGACCGAGGCCTGGACGGGCTGGCATTCCATCGCGCGGCCGATGCGCGCCGACTACGCCCGGCTGATCGAACTCGCCAACGAGGGCGCCCGAGACCTCGGCTACCAGGACATGAGCGTGCACTGGCGCGCCGGCTACGACATGAGCCCGCAGCAGTTCTCGGCCGAGACCGAGCGGCTGTGGAACCAGGTCAAGCCGCTCTACGACCAGCTGCACTGCTACACCCGCGGCCGGCTCGCGAAGCAGTACGGCAACGACAAGGTGCCGGCCGGCCAGCCGATCCCGGCGCAGCTGCTCGGCAACATGTGGTCGCAGCAGTGGGCCGAGATCTACGACCTGGTCGAACCCTACCCGGGCGTCGCGGCGCCGGACCTCGACACGGCACTGAAGGAGCAGGGCTACGACGCCGTGAGGATGACCCGGTCGGCCGAAGACTTCTATACCTCGATCGGCTTCCCCGCGCTGCCGGAGTCGTTCTGGGAACGCTCGATGCTGACCAAGCCCCGCGACCGGGACGTGGTCTGTCACGCGAGCGCCTGGCACATGGACGGCAAGGAAGACGTGCGCATCAAGATGTGCATCGAGCCGACGCAGGACGAGCTGTTCACGATCTATCACGAGCTCGGCCACATCTATTACGACCTCTGGTACAAGGACCAGCCGATCCTGTTCCAGGCCGGCGCTCACGACGGCTTCCACGAGGCAATCGGCGACACGATCAACCTGTCCATGACGCCGGCCTATCTCGCGAAGATCGGGCTCGTGCCGGCGACGCCGCCGAGCCGCGAGGCGGTCGTCAACAACCAGATGCGTCTCGCGCTCGACAAGATCGCGTTCCTGCCGTTTGGCAAGCTGATCGACGACTGGCGCTGGCAGGTGTTCTCCGGGAACATCAGCCCGGCCGAGTACAACGCCACCTGGTGGAAGCTGCGTACCGCCTACCAGGGCGTTGCACCGCCGGTCGCGCGCAGCGAAGCGGATTTCGACCCGGGCGCCAAGTACCACATCCCGGCCAACCGCCCCTACATGCGCTATTTCCTGGCGCACATCCTGCAGTTCCAGCTGCACAAGGCGCTGTGCGACGCGGCCGGCTTCACCGGCCCGCTGCACGAGTGCTCCATCTACGGAAACCGCGACGTCGGCGCGCGCTTCGGTGCGATGCTCGCCGCGGGCTCGAGCCAGCCCTGGCCGGACACGCTCGAGCGGCTGACCGGCACTCGGCAGATGGATGCCGCGGCCATCATCGAGTACTTCCAGCCGCTGATGAGCTATCTCGAAGAGCAGAACAAGGGCCAGCAGTGCGGCTGGTGACGACCGGCTGCGGCACCGGCCTCGCCGGGGACTGACGACGACCGCGTTCTTCGCGTGCAGCGTGGCCCCGCATTGGCGGGCCCGGGGGTTGAGACGGCATGGTTGACAGCGTTCCGCCGCAGATGACGGGCCGCGCGATCGCGCTGGCGATCGTGCTGGCAATGATCCTGGCGGCGGCGAACACCTACCTGGGGCTGTTCGCCGGCATGACCATCGCCTCGGCGATCCCGGCAGCGGTCGTGTCGATGGCGGTACTGAGGTTCCTCGGCGGCGGCACGATCCTCGAGAACAACATCGTGCAGACCGGCGCCTCCGCCGGCTCCTCGATCGCCTCGGGAGTCATCTTCACGATCCCGGCACTGGTGATCCTCGGGCACTGGATGGACTTCGAGTACCTGTGGGTGCTGGCCATCGCCGGCCTCGGCGGATTGCTCGGCGTGCTGTTCTCCGTGCCGCTCAGGCGCTCGCTGATCGTGGACCAGCAGCTGCCTTTTCCGGAGGGCAAAGCCGCCGCGGAGGTCCTGAAGGCCGGCGACAATCCCGAGCAGGGCGTCCGCATCCTGGGACTCGCGGCCATCGGCGGCGGCCTCGCCAAGCTCGCGGCCGGCAGCGGCTTGCGGCTGATCCCGGACACCGCGGCGGCGGCCGGGTTCTGGGGCAAGGCGGTGGCCTATTTCGGCACCAATCTCTCGCCGGCGCTGCTCGGCGTCGGCTACATCGTCGGCCTCAACGTCGGCGTGCTGGTGCTGATCGGCGGCATGATCTCCTGGAACATCGCGATCCCGATCTACAGTGCCTGGTTCCTCGAAGGCAATGCGGCGCTTGCGCAGAGCCTGGCCGGCGCCGACGCGGAAACCGTCGCGGGCGCGATCTGGTCGGCACAGATCCGCTATCTCGGCGTCGGTGCGATGCTCATCGGCGGCATCTGGGCGCTGATCTCGATCCGTGGCTCACTGGTATCGGGTATCCGCAGCGGCCTGGAGGCCGCGCGCGCCGGCGCCGGTCGCGTGATCGCGCACACCGAGCAGGACTTGCCGATGAAGTGGATCCTGGTCGGGCTGGTGCTGTTCACGGTGCCGCTGTGGCTGCTGTACCAGTCGATCGTCGGCCAGCTCTGGATCAGCCTGCCGATGACGCTGATCATGATCGTCGCCGGTTTCCTGTTCACCTCGGTGTCCGCGTACATGGCGGGGCTGGTCGGATCCTCGAACAACCCGGTCTCCGGCATCACGATCGCGACGATCCTGTTCTCCGCGGTGGTGCTGCTGGTCCTGATGGGACGCGATGCGGCGCTCGGGCCCGTGGCCGCGATCATGATCGGCGCGGTCGTTTGCTGCGCGGCCTGCATCGGCGGCGACAACCTGCAGGACCTCAAGTGCGGCTACATCGTCGGCGCGACCCCGTGGCGCCAGCAGGTGATGCTCGCGATCGGCGCCGCCTCGAGCGCGCTGGTGATGGCCCCGGTGCTGAACCTGTTGCTGAAGGCCTACGGGATCGGCGTTCCCACCGCAGATCACCCGGACCCGCTGATCGCACCCCAGG
This sequence comes from uncultured Steroidobacteraceae bacterium, assembly GCA_964553405.1. Taxonomy (GTDB): domain Bacteria; phylum Pseudomonadota; class Gammaproteobacteria; order Steroidobacterales; family Steroidobacteraceae; genus DATIRA01. The sequence goes on along the minus strand of CAZKLS010000016.1, from coordinate 30,295 downwards.
CGACGCTGATGGCCTCCGTCGCCAAGGGAATCTTCGGCGGCAAGCTGCCCTGGGGAATGATCGCGATCGGCGGACTGATCGGCGCGGCGGTCATCGCCTGGGACCAGTGGCTCGCCCGGCGGGGCTCGAGCTTCCGCGCGCCGGTGCTCGCGGTCGCGGTCGGCATCTACCTTCCGCTCGAGCTCGCGGTTCCGATCTTCGTCGGTGGCCTGGTCGCCCACCTCGTCGAGCGCGCGCTGCACGCCCACGGTGACAACCCGGATACCGAGCGCGCGAAGCGCAACGGCGTGCTGTTCGCGGCCGGCCTGATCACCGGCGAGGCGCTGATGGGCATCGTGATAGCGATTCCGATCGTGCTGTCGGGCCGCGCGGACGTCATGGCACTGCCAACCGGGCTGCAGTTCGGCGAGTGGCTCGGCCTGCTCGTGGTCGGCGTGCTGGCGCTGCTGCTCTACCGGGTCGGGATCCGCCGCAACTGAGCGCGGCGGACCGCCGGGACGCCCGCCGCAACCGCGAGCCCGTGACGACCGCTCGGCGCCGCGAGCAACGACGGTTCAGCGCTTGGCCGTGAAGATCTCGAGCTTGCCGCTGGAGCCGATCATGCTGGAGGCGGCCCAGGACACCAGGCTCACGATCAGCGCCGCGAGCAGCGCCGTCCAGAAGCCGGCGACCTGGAAGCCGGGCACCAGCCAGGCCACCAGCGCGACCATCCCGGCATTCAGCACGAGCAGGAACAGGCCCAGCGTCAGGATCGTCAGCGGCAGCGTCAGGATGAAAGCGATCGGGCGGACCAGCGCATTGACCACGCCCAGCACCAGCGCGGCGATCAGCAGCTTCGCCGGCGAGTCGAACGACAGGCCGGACAGCAGGTGGCTCGCGATCCAGAGGCCGAGTGCCGAAATCGCTGCGCGCACGAGAAAACCGGTCATGCTGTGCTCCCCGGGCCGCGGATGCCGCGACCTCTGCCAGCGATGATGGTAAAGGAAACCGCGGGCGGCACAAGCCGCGGACCGCGGCTCAGCCCGGTCGCTGCAGCCGGCCCTCGACTTCGAGCCGGGCGCGGCGGCCCTCGAGCAGTTCGACCAGCGCCAGCGCGAAGTCCATCGCGGTGCCCGGTCCGCGCGAGGTGACCAGCCGTCCATCGCTGACGACGGGCGCGTCGCTCAACCTGATTCCCGGCGCTGAATCCGCACCGAGGAAGCCCGGGTAGCTCGTCGCGGTCCGTCCGTCGAGCAGTCCCGCGTGCGCGAGCACGCCCGGCGCGGCGCAGATCGCCGCGACGTAGCGTCCCTGCTGGTCCGAACTGCGCAGCAGCGACAGCACGCGAGGATCGTTCTTCAGGTGATCGGCGCCAGGCATCCCGCCGGGCAGCACGACCATGTCGAACGTCTCGTGCTGCAGGTCCTCCAGCAGGCCGTCCGCCTCGACGGCGATGCCGTGCGAGCCCGTGACCCGGCGACTCGCCAGCGCGGCCGTGCGGACTTCGACGCCTGCGCGACGCAGCAGGTCGATCACCGTGACGGCCTCGATCTCCTCGAAACCCTCGGCAAGCGGAACGATCACGCGCGCCATGGAGTAATTCCGCCGACCGGGCGACGCTCAGCGCGCCGCCGCGCTGGCCAGCTGACTGCCCAGCCGGCGGTCGCGCAGGTATTGCAGCGCGGAGCGGACTACCGGATCCGCACCGGGCGCCGCCCCGCTCGCGGCGTCACGGTCCGTGCTCTCGGGCAGCAGGATGTCCGGCGACAGGCCGTGGCCGTGTATCGAGGCGCCCGACGGCGTCAGATACCGTGACGTGGTGAGCTTGATGGCCTGGCCCTGGCTCAGCGGGATGATCGTCTGCACCGAGCCCTTGCCGTAGGTCGCCCGACCGATCAGCGTCGCGCGTCCGTGGTCGCGCAGCGCGCCGGCCACGATCTCGGCCCCGGATGCCGACTCTGCATCCACCAGCACGACCATCGGCGCGCCGTACAGCGCATCGCCCGGCGTCGCGTTCATCTGGAAGCGCGCGTCCGGCCTGCGGCCGTCGCCGATCACGATGACGCCCGATTCCAGGAACTCGTCCGCCACGGCCACGGACGACTCGAGCACCCCGCCCGGGTTGCCGCGCAGGTCCAGTACCAGCCCCTCGAGCCGCGCGCCATTCGCCCCGGCCAGCGAGGCCAGCGCCCTCTGCAATTCGTCCGGGGTCGCCTCGGTGAACCGCCTGATGCGAAGGTAGCCGTAACCACTCTCGAGAGTGTCCGCGTGGACCGTCCGCAGCCGTACCTCGGACCGCTCCAGTTCGAACAGCAGCGGCTGCGCGGCGCCTTCGCGCCGGACCGCGAGCCTGACGCGCGACCCCGCGTAGCCGCGCATGTGACCGACCGCAGCCGCCAGGTCGTCCGTCGGCAGCGGCTGTCCATCCACGGAGAGGATGACGTCGCCCGGACGCAGTCCAGCCCGCGCGGCCGGCGATCCGTCGATCGGCGAAACGACGACGACCAGGCCGTCGCGCTCCTCGACCTCGACGCCGACCCCGGAGTACCGGCCGGCCGAGCCGACGCGCAGCTCCTGGTACTCCGCGACGTCCAGGAAGTCGGAGTGGGGATCGAGGCTCGCGAGCAGGCCCTCCACGGCTGCCTGCTCCAGCTGCACCTCACCGATCGGCTCGACGTAGCTGCTGCGTATGCGCTCGATGACCTCGTCCAGCAGCCGCGGCTGCGAGAGCGCGACCGGCGGCGGGAGCCGCGGCGGGGACTCGCGGTCCGCCAGCACGCCTCGCATCAGCATCAGGCCGGAACCGATCATGGCTCCGGCGAGCACTGCGACAGCGGTGTGAAATCGTTCGCTCACGCTGGACCCGGTGGCTGGCCTCCCGCGCTGATATTAGCCCCGACCAGCCCCGCGATCACGCCTTCGAGCGGCGCCGGCCGGCCGATCGAGAATCCCTGGCCGAATTCCACGCCCAGCTCCCGGACCAGCGCGTGAATCTGCTCGCTCTCGACGCACTCGGCGACCGTGTGCAGGCCCATCGCCCGTGCCAGCTGCACGATCGCGCTCATCATGGCCTGGGAGCGGTCGTCGTCCACGACGTCCCGGACGAAGCTGCCGTCGATCTTCAGGTGTGTGACCGGGAGGGTCTTCAGGTAGGACAGGGAGCTCAGGCCCCTGCCGAAGTCGTCCAGCGCCACGTCGAACCCGAGCTCCCGAAGCCGACGCATCAGCGCCTCCGCCCGCACGATGTTGGCGACCGCCGCGGTTTCCGTGAGCTCGAAGGACAACAGCTGCGACGGCAGGCCGGCGCTGCGCAGCGCGTCCTCCAGGAAGCTCGAGAATTCCTGGTCCCCGAGCGACTGCCCGGAGATGTTCACCGCGAAACACGCCCGCCGGGCCACGAGCGGTTCCGCATGGCTCCGCAGCACGCGCAGGACGTGCTCCATCACCCAGCGATCGATGGCCGGCGCGAGCTGATAACGCTCCGCGGCCGAAAGGAACTTCTCCGGCGCGATGCTCTGGCCACGCTCGTCGCGCATGCGCAGCAGCAGCTCGTACTTCGGGCCGCAGGCCGTGCCGTTCAGCGGGACGATCGGCTGCGCCTCGAGCAGGAACCTGTCCTCCGCGAGAGCCTGCCGCAGCGTCCCGACCAGCGTCACGTCGGTGTAGCGGCGGACGATGCTCTGGTCGGCGTCCTCGTAGGTCTCGACCCGGTCTCGACCCCGGTCCTTGGCCGCCTTGCAGGCAATCTCCGCCGCCGCCAATGCGTGCGAAAGCGGGTGACGGCCGTCCACGATGCGTGCGACACCGAAGCTGGCCGTAACCTCGACCGCGCCCTTGCGGGCCACGAAGTCCAGCCGGCCGATCCCTTCCCGCAGGTTTTCGGCGACCTGCTGGGCCGTCTCCAGCGTCGCATCCGGGACGAACAGCGCAAAGCGGTCGCCCGAAATCCTCGAGGCGAGCATGCGCGGGGCGAGGTTCCTGCGAATGACCTCCGCGACTCTTACGATGACCTCGTCGCCGACGTGCATCCCGAGGTTCTCATTGAGCACGTGCATGCGATCGAGATCCACGTAGACGACGCAGTGACTACCCTGCATCGTCCCGGGCGCGAGCAGCGCCTCGGCGCGCTTCTCGAAGGCGGGCCGGGTCAGCAGCCCCGAGGCGGGATCGTAGGCGTTCAGCAGCACGTAGGCGACCCGCCGGGCCAGCAGTTCGACGATCCGCACCTGCCGCAGGTCGAAGTCCGCAGCGGAAGCCGGCTTGAACAGCACCAGCAGGCCCAGCACCCGCTGCGCGCCGTGCATCACCGGACAGGAGATGATCTTGTACGGGACGGGGCCGAGCTGCCCACCGGCACTGGGCTTGTTGGCCGTCATCGTCTGCCGGTGGAGTTGAGTCCATGCGAGCAGGTGGCGATGCGTGCGCGTCAGCACCTCCGCGCCAGCCCTTGGCGAAGTGCCTTCCCCGGTCCGGCAGACCGCGATGCTCTTCTCGGGGATCAGCAGGGCACCGACCGCGCAGCCCAGGTGATCCACGCAGCCCTGCACCAGTTGCGCGAAATCGTCCTGGGAATCGCCGCCGATGGCCTCATCCTGCGCGGCGCCGAGCAGCAGCTCGAGGTCACGGTCGCGGAGCCTGAGGCTGCGCTGCAGGTCGCCGATGCTGTACTGCGAGCCCAGTTCCCGCTGCAGGCAGACCAGCGCGGGCCGCAGCAGGCCCTGCACCAGCGCGAACGGCCGGGCGTCGCCGCGCGCGGGGGACTCGCGGCTCACCAGCCCCACGGCGCCGAGCAGCGTACCTTCGGCGTCGCGCAGCAGGAACACGTAGGCGGCGTGGTCGCGGTCGGTCGGCTCGCAGAACCCCTCGTACCGATCCTCGGATGCGAGGTCCCGGGTCAACGCATCGCCGACGAGCTCCTGCAGCTCGGTCGAATCCTGCCCGTCGTTGCGCCAGACCGGCAGCCCCACCCGGTCGTAGATGGCGATGGACTGTGCCCGCGGCATCAACATCTTGATGAGCTGGCCGTAGGGGTCCAGCGAAGTTGCGCTGATCGGCAGCGGCGTGCCGCTCAGCGCTTCGGCGTGCTGCATTCCGGGCGTCCTTACACCGGTCCGGTGGCTGCGGTCTGGACACGAATGGTCCCCGATGCCAGGCCGCGAAACCCGGAACTGCGCCGCAGTTCGCTCAACGAGCCGCCGCCCGGGCGGGGTGCCGTGGCGCCTGCTGAAACCGCGGCTAGCGCTTCTTCAGCCAGTTCTCGGGGTCCACCGGAACCCGGCCGCGGCGAACCTCGAAGTACAGCGCCGGCTGATTGTTGCCCCCGGAGTCGCCGACCGAGCTGATGACCTCGCCGGCATCCACCCGGTCGCCGGGCTTGCGGAAGATCTCCTCGTTGTGACCGTAGAGGCTCATGTAGCCGCCCCCGTGGTCCAGGACCATCATCAGGCCCATGCCCGGCAACCAGTCCGCGTAAACGACCTGCCCTGGGTAGGGCGCCCGCACCCGCGCTCCGCGATCCGTCCCGATCAGCATCCCCTGCCAGCGCAGCGAGCCACCCGCCCTCGGTTGCCCGTAGCGCGCCAGCACCTTGCCCTGCTGCACCGGCCAGGGCAGCTTGCCCCGCAGCGGCTCGAACGGCGCCTGCCGGGCGACCGGCTTGGCCTCGAGCGCCTTGCGCAGTTCGACGACCAGCCTCTCGAGCGCGCTGGCCTGCGACTGCAGCCGCTTGATCTCGCCGCCGCGGTTCTTGATGTCCCGCTCGATGGCCGCAACGGCCTTGCCGCGGTCGTCCTTCGCGGCATCGAGCGAGGCGAGTTCCTGCTGCTGGCGCTGCTCGAGTTCCCGCAGGCGGGCGGTCTCGGTCGCAACCTCGTCGCCGAGCCGCTCGAGTCGCTCCAGCTTTTCGCTGATGCTGGCGATCCGCTCGGCGCGCGCGCGGCCGAAGTAGCCGTAGTACGCCAGCATGCGGCCGAAGCCTGAGGGGTCCTCCTGGTTCAGCAGCAGCTTCAGCTGTTCTTCCCGGCCGTTCACGTAGGCTGCCCTGAGCTGCCCCGCGAGCGCCCTGCGCTCCGCATCCAGGTCCCGCTCGACCTCGGTCTGCTCCTGCTCGAGCTCCCGCAACCGCGACTCCGCGACCATGCGCTGCGCGCGTGTCTGCTCGAGCTGCTTCCTGGCCGACTGGACCGCGAGCTCGGAATCGCGCAACTGCACGCTCAGCTTGTCCCGCTTCTGGATGTCGGCGTTGACGGACTTTCGCAGCTTGTCTATCCGCGTCTGGACCTTCTTGAGTTCGGCCTCCTTCTGCGCGGGGGTGGGCTCGCGTCCCGCCACCGACGGCGGCGCGGCGGCAACGAGCAGGCCCAGCACGATCGGCAGTGCGAGCGCGGCCCGGCGCCGGCGGACAGGCCTGGCAGGCTGGCGGCGTGCGGTGGTGGTCACCTCGAAGGCACCTGGCAGAAAGTCGGTGGACGCAAGTCTAACGTGGCGGAGGAGGCTGCTATAATCCGCCGCCCTGTTTTCCCCGGCCTTCGCATGGAGCTGTTACTCGAATACGCCGCCCGGCACCCTTTTCTCGTCGGGGGCACCGCCGTCATGGCTGCGTTCGTGCTGGCCTACGAGCTGAGCCGCATGCGCAGCGGCGGCGAATCCGTCGGCGCGGCCGACGCTGTCCGACTGATCAACCAGGGCGCGCTGCTGCTCGACGTGCGCAGCAAGGACGAGTTCGATGCCGGCCACGTGCTCGACGCGCGTCACGTTCCCCAGGCCGAACTGCCCCAGGGCCTCGAGAGCCTGAAGAAGTACCGGGACAAGGTGGTCATCACGGTGTGTGAGAGCGGCATGCGCTCCGGCGCCGCCGCGCGCGTGCTCAGGGGAGAGGGGTTCTCGAAGGTCCTGAACCTGCGTGGCGGCATGCAGGCGTGGAAATCGGAGAACCTGCCGGTGGTCCGTTCGGACCGCAAGGCCAGGTGACGACCGCGTGTCCGCCGCGCTGCCACAGGTCACGATGTACTCGACCGCCTGGTGTCCCTACTGCCTGCGGGCCAAGCACCTGCTCGGCCGCAAGGGCGTCGCCTTCGAGGAAGTCGACGTCGGCGAGCATCCGGAACGTCGCGAGGAGATGCTGGCGCGAAGCAGCGGCCGGCGCACCGTTCCACAGATTTTCATTGGCGAGCGCCACATCGGCGGTTCCGACGAGCTCCACGCCCTCGAGAGGACGGGCGAGCTCGACCAGCTGCTGGGCCGCGCCTGAATCAACCGCCCCGCGGGGCCGGAACCCACTTCCGAAGAGGACAGCAAACGATGACCGAGGAAAACACCCAGGCCGCCCAGCCGGCCGCAGACCCCAATGCGCCCGTGGTCACCCCGCAGGCGATCTACATCAAGGACTGCTCTTTCGAGGCGCCGAACGGCCCGTTCGTGCAGCAGCAGTCGCAGCAGCAGACCAGCCCCTCGGTGAACCTCAATCTCGCGACCCGCGCGAACGTGCTGGCGCAGGACCTGCACGAGGTCGTGCTGCAGGTGAACCTCGAGGCCAAGATCGGGGAGAAGACCGTCTGGCTGCTCGAGCTGCAGCAGGCCGGCGCGTTCCTGATCCGCAACCTGCCGTCGAACGACATGAACCAGGTGCTGACCATCATGGCGCCGAACTACCTGATGGCCTATGCGCGCGCCACGGTCTCTGAGCTGGTGTCGAAGGGCGGTTTCCCGCCGTTCCTGCTGCCGCTGGTGACTTTCGAGGCGCTGCACGCGCGGGCCGCGCAGCAGCAGGCCGCGCAGCAGAACCCGGCCGTCAACTGAGGCGCCGCCCGGCTTGACGGAGGACACGAAACCGCCCGGCTCTCTGCCCACGGTGGCCGTGCTGGGCTCCGGTTCGTGGGGAACGGCGCTGGCCGTGCACCTGGCGCGCTCGGGCCACCGCAGCCTGCTGTGGGGCATCGAGACGGAGGAGCTCGCGGCGATGGCGCGCGACAGGCTCAACGCCCGCTACCTGCCCGGCGTCGCGCTGCCCGAGGGACTCGAGATCGAGCCGGACTTCTCGCGAGCGGTCCGGCAGGCCGGCCTGCTGCTGGTCGTCGTGCCCAGCCACGCCTTCCGCGAGGTCCTCGAGCGCGTCCGGCCGCTGTTGCGCGCCGGGCAGCAGGTGGCCTGGGCGACCAAGGGATTCGAGCTCTCGAGCGGCCGGCTTCCTCACCAGGTGGCAGCCGAGGTTCTGGGCCCCGAGGTACCCACCGCCGTGCTGTCCGGCCCGACCTTCGCGCAGGAAGTCGGCGCGGGCCTGCCGAGCGCGATGACCGTGGCTTCAAAGGACGAGTCGTTCGCGCTGGAGCTGGCGCGCAACATCTCCAGCGAGAATTTCCGCGCCTACGCTTCCGGCGACATGGTCGGCGTCGAGGTCGGCGGGGCCGTGAAGAACGTGCTCGCGATCGGTGCGGGCATTTCCGACGGCCTCGGCTTCGGGGCGAACACCCGCGTGGCGCTGATCACGCGCGGACTCGCTGAGATGATGCGGCTCGGCGTCGCGCTCGGCGCGGATCGCGAGACGTTCATGGGCCTCGCCGGGCTCGGCGACCTGGTGCTCACCTGCACCGACGACCAGTCGCGAAACCGCCGGATGGGCCTGGCGCTGGCCGCCGGCCGTTCGCTCGAGCAGGCCCAGGCCGAAATCGGCCAGGTCGTCGAGGGCGTGCTGGCCGCCCGGGCGGTGCACGAGGTCGCGGCACGGCACGATGTCGAGATGCCGATCGCGGAGCAGATCTATCGCGTGCTCTACGCCGGTCTGCCGCCACGGGAAGCGGTCAACGCGCTGATGCTGCGCACGATCAAGGCGGAGAAAGGCTGAAGTCGAGCTGCCGCCAGGCCTCGAAGAGCACGATCGCCACGGCGTTGGACAGGTTGAGACTGCGCGCCGCGGGGCGCATCGGAATCCGCAGCCGGCATTGGGGCGCACAGGCGTCGAGCACCGTGTCCGGCAGGCCACGGGTCTCGGGTCCGAATACGAATACGTCGCCGGCCCGGTAGCGGGGCGCGTCGTAGCGCTGCAGCCCTCGCGTGGAGCATGCGAACCAGCGACGACCCCCGAGGTGCCGCAGGCAGCGCTCGAAGTCCGGGTGCACCGTCACCGCGGCGATCTCCGCGTAGTCCATCGCAGCCCGCCTGAGGCCCTTCGCATCGAGGCGAAAACCGAGCGGCGCCACCAGGTGCAGCCGGGCACCGGCGTTGGCGCAGAGCCGGATCACGTTGCCCGCATTCGGAGGGATCTCGGGCTCGAACAGCACGATCTCGAACACGGCACCAGTACCTGCCTTAGAATCGGGCCGCAAGCGAACCGGGGGACCGGGCCTCGGGGGGGAACGCGGGAATGACCATCGTCAGTCAGTTGCTCGCCGGGAAGGGGGAGGAGATCTGGACCATCGAGGCCGAGGAGCCGGTGCTCGCGGCCATACAGATCATGGCGGATCGGCACGTCGGCGCGCTACCCGTGCTGCGCGGCGACGAACTCGTAGGGATCATCTCCGAGCGGGATTACACCAGGAAGGTGATCCTGCTCAGGCGATCGTCGGCCGAGACCCCCGTGTGGCAGATCATGACGTCGCCGGTCGTCACGGTGACGCCGACCGAGTCGGTTCGACGCTGCATGGAGCTGATGACCGAACGCAGGATCCGGCACCTGCCGGTGACGGACGCAGGCCGGCTCGTCGGCATGGTCTCGATCGGTGACTGCGTCCGGCACGTCATCGAATCGCAGCAGGAGACGATCGAGCAGCTGGAGAAGTTCATCACCGGCTGAGCGCGGCGCCGGCGGGTCCCGCTGCGACGCGTTCACGTACAATTGGCCGTCATGCCTGCCGACACCGGATCCCTGCCGCCGTCCCTGGCCGTCGACTTCTGCGGCCTGCGCCTCGCGTCTCCGATCGTGCTGTTGTCGGGTTGCGTGGGCTTCGGCGAGGAGTACACGCGGGTCGAGGGTTTCAGCAACGCCGACGTCGGCGCGATCGTGCTGAAGGGCACGACGCGCGAGCCGAGGCTGGGCAACCCGGCGCACCGGGTCTACGAGACGCCGATGGGCATGCTGAACGCGATCGGCCTGCAGAATCCCGGTGTCGAGCAGGTGATAACACAGATCCTGCCAACGCTCGATTTCAGCGAGACGCGCTTCATCGCGAACGTCTGCGGCTCGACGATCGAGGACTACGTCGAGGTGACGGCACGCTTCGACGATTCGCCGATCGACGCGATCGAGATCAACATCTCCTGCCCGAACATCAAGGAAGGCGGCGTGCAGTTCGGAAACTACCCGGAGATGTCGGCGCGCGTCGTGGCCGCCTGCCGCAAGGTGACGCGCAAGCCGCTGGTCACGAAGCTCTCGCCGAACCAGACGGACATTCGGGAAAACGCCCGTTGCTGCATCGAGGCCGGCAGTGATGCGCTGTCGGTGATCAATACCGTCATGGGCATGTCCATCGACGTCGCGACGCGCCGGCCGGTCATCGGCAACATTCAGGGGGGGCTGTCGGGGCCCGCGATCAAGCCGATCGCGCTGCTCAAGGTGATGCAGGTCGCCGAGGTCGCACGGCCGCACGGGATTCCGATCATCGGCCAGGGCGGCATACAGACGGCCCGGGACGCGCTCGAGTTCATCATCGCCGGCGCGACGACGGTCGGAGTCGGCACCGCGCTGTTCTACGACCCGCTGGCTTGCCGGAAGATCAACGCAGGCATCGCGGAGTACCTGGCGGCAAACACCATGGCATCGGCAGGCGAGCTGGTCGGCACGCTCGATGCGCCGCGGCGCACTGTGCAGGCCTGCACCTGCTGAAGCGCGCAGGCCGGCGCCGGCGGCACCGCTACATTCCCAGTTCCTTGAGCTTTCGGGTCAACGTGTTGCGACCCCAGCCGAGCAGCCTGGCCGCCTCCTGGCGGCCGCCGTGCGTCGCCTTCAGGGCCTCGCGAATCAGCGTGCGCTCGAACTCGGGCATGGCCTCCTCGAGCAGCGGCGCGCCGCCGGCGGCCAGCCGGCCCTGGGCCCAGCTCGCCAGCGACTGAGTCCAGTCAGGACCTCCCGCAGGCCCGGCCTCCGCCCCTCCGAGGTCGGACGGAATGTCCTCGGCGGCGATTTCACGACCTGCGGCCAGCACGGTCAGGCGACGGCAGGCATTGACGAGCTGCCGGACGTTGCCGGGCCAGTCGAACGAGATCAGGGCCCGCTGCGCCTCCGGTGCCAGCACCTTCGGCGCCACACCGAGTTCCATCGCGGCGACGTCGAGGTAATGCTGCAGCAGCTCCGGGATATCTTCCCTGCGCTGCCGCAGCGGGGGCACCTCGATCCGGATCACGTTCAGCCGGTGGAGCAGGTCCTCGCGGAACAGCCCCTGTCCGACCCGCTGCTCGAGGTCCTGGTGCGTGGCCGCGATGACGCGCACGTCCACGCGCACGGGCATCTGGCCTCCGACCCGGTAGAACTCGCCCTCGGCCAGGACGCGCAGCAGGCGCGTCTGCAGCGCCGGGGACATGTCCCCGATCTCATCCAGGAACAGCGTGCCTCCGTCCGCCTGCTCGAACCGTCCACGACGCAGTTCCGCAGCGCCGGTGAACGCACCCTTCTCGTGCCCGAAGAGCTCGGATTCGAGGAGGTCCGCGGTGAAGGCGGACGTGTTCAGCGCAATGAACGGCTTGGCCGCGCGCGGACTGTGACGATGCAGTGCTCGAGCGACCAGTTCCTTGCCCGTTCCCGACTCGCCGGTGATCAACACCGTCATGCTCGAGCGTGACAGTCGTCCGATCGCCCGGAACACTTCCTGCATCGACGGCGCGTGCCCGAGCATCTCGGGGATCCGGCGGGATTCCGTCGCCGAGGTCTCCGAGCGCTGGCCCTGGGCCGCGGCGCGCCTGACGAGCTCGACCGCCTGGTCGATGTCGAAGGGCTTCGGCAGGTACTCGAACGCGCCACCCTGGAAAGCGGCAACGGTGCTGTCGAGGTCGGCATGCGCCGTCATCACGATGACGGGCAGGCGCGGCCGCTTGGCGCGAAGCTCCTCCAGCAGCTCGAGCCCGCTGCGACCGGGCATGCGGATGTCGGTCACCAGCACGTCCGGCTGTTCGCGGCGCAGCGCCGAGAGCGCGCTCGAGGCCTCCTCGAAGGCGGTGGGCTCCATGCCGCCCTGCCTGAGCGCCCGCTCGAGCACCCAGCGGATCGAGGCGTCGTCGTCGACGACCCAGACGTTAAGCGGTTTCACCGAGTTCATGGTTGTCGAACGGCAGCAGAATCGTGAATACGGTGCGCCCGGCGCGGCTGTCGAACTCGATGAGTCCGTCGTGCCGCCCGACCAGGTCCTGCGCCACGGCCAGCCCGAGCCCTGAGCCTCCGGGCCGTCCGGTGACGAGCGGATAGAAGACGGTGTCCTGCAGATCGACCGGAACACCCGGACCGTCGTCTTCGACCTGGATGCTCGCGACCACCCGGTAGCGGCGGCTGCCGATGCTCGCATTGGTGATCGCGCGCGTGCGCAGCAGGATCCGGCCCTGCTCGCCCACCGCCTGGATCGCGTTTCGGCCCAGGTTCAGCAGCGCCTGGATGATCTGGTTTCGGTCGAGCCGCAGGCGCGGCAGGCTCGGGTCGTAATCGCGCTCGATCGTCACGCCGACAGGAACCTCGGCCGCTAGCAGGTGCCCGACGTGCTGCACCAGCTCGTGGATGTTGACCGGCTCCTTGCGCGGCGGCTGGCCCGGACCGAGCAGCGAGTCGACCAGTGCGGCGAGGCGGTCGGCCTCGCTGATGATCACGGTCGTGTATTCGTGGAGCGTCGGATCCTTCAGCTGGCGCTCGAGCAGCTGGGCCGCTCCGCGCAGGCCGCCGAGCGGGTTCTTGATCTCGTGGGCCAGCTGGCGGACCATCGCCCGGCTTCCGCCGAGCTGAGTGATCAGCGCATTCTCGCGCAGGATGCGCTGGTGCTGCGTGACGTCGACCAGCTCGACGAGCGCCCCGCCCTCGCGTCCCGGCTGTTCGAACGGCGTGACCGTGACGTCGACGAAGCGCGTCGGCCCACCCGGCCCGGTCTCGTAAGCCAGCTCGCGACGCGAGTACTGCGCGCCCGCCCCGCGCGCGCGCGCGACGACCGCGTTGAGCTCTGGATTGCCGCGCAGCAGCTCGCGAAGCGCGCGGCCGGTCGCGTGGTTGCGGCTGATGCCGAGCAGGTCCTCGGCAGGCTCGTTCAGATGGAGAATCGCGCCGTCCGAGTCGAGCCAGATGACGCATGTAGAGAGCCCGTCGAGCACGACGGCCAGTTCCGCGGCAAGCGGTCGCGCGGCGAGCTCGCGCGGCTCAGCGGCCACGGCCGTTCCTTCGCGAGTGACCGTGCGCCGCGCCGCGGCCGCGCGGTCTCAGCGGGTGCGTGGCGTCGGCTTGGGCTTGATGCTGGGCCCGACGGCCCGCGGCTGGATCACGGTAGGCTGCCTGATGTGGAAGACGCGCGGCTCGCTGCGAATCTTCTCCTCGCCCTGCCCGTCCATGATCACGGCCGACAACGTATGCGCGCCTCGGTCGAGGTTCGACAACGTATGCTCGAGCGCGTCCGGCGCGGTCTCGATCCGTTTTCCGTCGAGGAACAGCAGCAGCGTATCCTCGCTGGCCAGGGCCGGGTCGGTACGCATCCGTACGTCCACCGTCGCGTCCGCGCCGAAGAACGTCTGGCCGTTCTCGGGCTGCCAGATCTCGACCCGCTGGTACACGACTTCCCGGGCCGCCGGCTTCTCGGCTGTCGACGGTGCCGCAGCCGCAGGGGCTGGCGATGGCGCGGGCGACGCGGTGGACAGCTGCAGCTTTTTCGCGCCCGGCACGGGCCGATCCGAGTACTGCGTCACGCCGTTCTGGTCCGTCCAGACCCAGACGTCGCGCTTGGCCTCCTGGGCGACGGCCGTGACGGCCAGCAGGCTGGCGAGCAATGCCACGCAGGTTTTCATGGTGGATCAGCATATCCCTCGCCGCGGGACCTTACAAAGACGCCATCCTTGATCCGCGAAGTGCGTCAAAAGTCGGGGCGCCCGCCACCCGCTGCCGAATGGCCGGCGCCCCTTCCCCTCAGACGCTGTAGTAGAGCTCGAGCTCGACCGGGTGCGTGGTCATCCGCAGCCTGGTCACCTCGAGCATCTTCAGGTTGATGTAGGCGTCGATCATGCCGTCGGTGAACACACCACCCTCCTTGAGGAAGGCGCGGTCCTTGTCCAGCGCGTCGAGCGCGAGGTCCAGCGCGTGGCAGACGGTCGGGATCGCGCGCGCCTCTTCCGGCGGCAGGTCGTAGAGATCCTTGTCCGCGGGGTCGCCGGGATGGATCTTGTTCTTGATGCCGTCCAGGCCCGCCATCAGCAGTGCCGAGAAAGCCAGGTACGGATTGGCCGAGGAATCCGGGAAGCGGACCTCGATGCGCCGGCCCTTCGGATTCATCACGTGCGGAATGCGGATCGACGCGGAGCGGTTGCGCGCCGAGTAGGCCAGCATCACCGGCGCCTCGAAGCCGGGCACCAGCCGCTTGTAGCTGTTGGTGCTGGCGTTGGTCAGTGCGTTCAGCGCGCGGGCGTGCTTGATCACGCCGCCGATGTAGTACAGCGCAAGCTCCGACAGTCCGCCGTACTTGTCGCCGACGAACAGGTTCTTGCCACCCTTCGACAGCGACTGGTTGACGTGCATGCCGTTGCCGTTGTCGCCGACCAGCGGCTTCGGCATGAAGGTGGCCGACTTGCCGTAGCTGGCCGCGACGTTGTGGATCGCGTACTTGAGCAGCTGCACCTCGTCGGCTTTCTTCGTCAGCGTGTTGGCCGCGACGTTGATCTCACCCTGGCCGGCGGTCGCGACTTCGGAATGGTGCACTTCGACCTTCAGGCCGAGGTCCTCCATCGCCATGCACATCGCGGTGCGCAGGTCCTGGAACGCGTCCACCGGGGGCACCGGGAAATAGCCGCCCTTGACGGCCGGGCGATGGCCGAGGTTGCCGCCCTCGTACTGCGCGCCCGAGTTCCACGCGGCCTGGGACGAATCGATCTCGTAGAAGCAGCCGTTGATCGTGTTGCCGTGACGGACGCTGTCGAACACGAAGAACTCGTTCTCCGGGCCCCAGAGCGATGTGTCGGCGATACCTGTCGATGCAAGGTACGCCTCGGCGCGCTTCGCGAGCGAGCGCGGATCGCGGTCATAGCCCTGCATGGTCGTCGGCTCGACGACGTCGCAGCGGATCAGCAGGGTCGTTTCTTCAAAGAACGGATCGATCAGCGCCGTCGTGGGATCGGGCATCAGGATCATGTCCGACTCCTGGATGCCCTTCCAGCCGGCGATCGACGAGCCGTCGAAACCCTTGCCGTCCTCGAAGAAGGACTCGTCCACGACGCGGGTCGGCACGGTGACGTGCTGTTCCTTTCCCTTGGTGTCGGTGAAACGCAGGTCGACGAAACTGATTTCCTTTTCCTTGATGAGCTTGAGGACATCGGCAGCGGTGGTCATGTTTGCTCCTGGGAGATGGACTGAGGGACCCGGCCTGATGCAAGTCCGGTGCCAAAGCACCATGATAGCGCAACTTGCGGCTCAGCCGTCAGGCTCGTGCACCCGGTTCGCATAGATCCGCACCAACTCAGAGCGATTCGACGCCCATCAGCACCAATATAGTGCGTCCCTGGGGATCCGGGCGCCTTCGCCGGCCCGGCGGCGCCGTCAGCGCTCCCGGTATCGAAGCACGACCAGCACGCAACTCCCGTCCGCGATGACGTTGATGCCTGCCTGCCGGCAGGCTGCCACGGCCGCGTCACTCTCGGCGCCCGGCTGCATCCAGACGTTGGCGATGCCCTTGCGGATCGCCTGGTCGACGATCCTCTCGGTGATTGCAGGCGGGGTGATCACCGAGATGCTGCTGACCTCCGGCGGCAGGTCCAGCACGCTCGCTACGCACTGGACGCCCTCGATGTACTGCTCCCGGGGATTGACCGGGATCGCGACGAGTCCGTTCTGCTGGTAGGCGCGGAGCACCTTGTTGCCGTACTTGTGACGACGCGAGGACGCGCCCGCGACCGCGAAAGCGCGCGAAGCGAGGAATGCGTCGATGGGATCCGCCGTCGCGTTGATGGTGTTCATGCTGCGGTGGATGCTGCCACCGCGGCTGTGAAGTTGCACGGCCGGGCGGCGCCGGGCGTTCGCTATACTTACGCGCTTTTTCTGCAACCCCCGGCGGACACACATGCCCAGAAAGGCGCCCTCCCGGCCCCGCACTTTCCAGGACCTGATCCTGGCCCTGCAACATTACTGGGCGGAAAGAGGCTGCGTGATCCTGCAGCCCTACGACATGGAAATGGGCGCCGGTACGTTCCACACGGCGACCTTCCTCCGCTCCATCGGCCCGGAGCCCTGGAGCGCCGCGTACGTGCAGCCGTCGCGCCGGCCGACCGACGGCCGCTATGGCGAGAATCCGTTCCGCCTGCAGCACTACTACCAGTACCAGGTCGTCATCAAGCCGTCGCCGCTGGACATCATCGAGCTCTACCTCGGGTCGCTGCGCGCGGTCGGCATCGACCCGCTGGTGCACGACATCCGCCTGGTGGAGGACAACTGGGAATCCCCGACGCTCGGCGCCTGGGGCCTGGGCTGGGAGGTGTGGCTGAACGGCATGGAGGTCACGCAGTTCACCTACTTCCAGCAGGTCGGCGGCCTCGACTGCCGGCCGGTCATGGGCGAGATCACCTACGGACTCGAGCGCCTGGCGATGTACCTGCAGGGCGTCGAGAGCGTGTTCGACCTGGTCTGGACCGACGGGCCGCTCGGCCGCGTCACCTATGGCGACGTCTACCACCAGAACGAGGTCGAGCAGTCGAAGTTCAATTTCGAGTTCGCGGACGTGGACGAGCTGTTCAGGCAATTCGACGCGTTCGAGGCCGAGTGCCAGCGCCTGCTCGAGGCGGGGCTGCCGCTGCCGGCGTACGAGCGCATGCTGAAGACTTCACACACGTTCAACCTGCTCGATGCACGCCGCGCGATCTCGGTGACCGAGCGCCAGCGCTACATCCTGCGGGTGCGCACGCTCGCCCGAGGCGTCGCGGAGGCCTACTTCGCCAGCCGCGAAGCGCTCGGCTTCCCGATGCTGCAGGCCGGCCCGGGGAAGACGACCGACCGGGTTGCAGAAAATGGGCCTGCCGCTGTTCAGGGGGTGGCGCGATGAGCCGCTCCCGCGATTTCCTGGTCGAGATCGGCACCGAGGAGCTGCCGCCGAAGTCGCTGCTCGCGCTCGCGTCCGCCTTTGCCGAGGGCGTCGAGCGGGGGCTGGACGCGGCAGGATTGCCGCACGGCGCCGTCGAGCGCTTTGCGACGCCGAGACGCCTGGCCGTTCGGGTCAAGCGCCTCGCCGATCGCCAGCCCGACCGTACCGTCGAACGGCGAGGCCCACCGGTCAAGGCGGCCTTCGACGCGAGCGGCGCACCGACGCAGGCGGCCCTCGCGTTCGCGAAGAGTTGCGGCGTCGAACTGGCCGCTCTCGGTCGTCTGGAGTCGGAAAAGGGCAGCTGGCTCGTCTACCGCGGCACCGAGCCCGGCGCCGCGACGATCGACTTGCTGCCCGGAATCCTCTCCAGCGCACTCGACGCGCTGCCAGTGGCGCGCCGCATGCGCTGGGGCAGCGGCGAGGAGCAGTTCGTGCGGCCGGTGCACTGGGTGCTCACCCGTTTCGGCCGGGACGTCGTCGCTTGCCGTCTGCTCGGGGTCGAAGCCGCGGGCGTCAGTCATGGCCACCGCTTCATGGCCCCGCGGCCCATCACGATCGCGACCGCAGCAAGCTACCTCGGCAGCCTGCAACGTCGCGGCAAGGTCCTCGCGGACCTGCACCAGCGAAGCGAAGCGATCCGCGAGGGCGTCGTCGCCGCGGCGGCGAGCGTCGGTGGCGAGGCGGTCATCGACGAGAGCCTGCTCGAGGAGGTGACGGCGCTGGTGGAATGGCCGGTCCCGCTGACCGGGCGTTTCGACGTCCGCTTTCTCGAGCTGCCCGAGGAGGTGCTGATCGCCACGTTACAGGAGCACCAGCGCTACTTCCCCGTCCGCGATGCGCAGGGCCGGCTGATGCCCTGCTTCGTCGCGGTCGCGAACATCGAGAGCCGGGACCCGGCCCAGGTCGTCGCGGGCAACGAGCGGGTTGTGCGCCCGCGGCTCGCCGATGCCGAGTTCTTCTGGAACACGGACCGGAAGACCGCGCTGGCGGCGCGCGGCCCCGAGCTCGCCCGGGTGACCTACCAGGCCCGCCTCGGATCGCTGCACGACAAGACCGGTCGCGTTCGCGCGCTCGCAAGGTCGATTGCGCCGGCCGCCGCTGCGGATCCCGCGCTGGCCGACCGCGCAGCCGAGCTCGCCAAGTGCGACCTGCTGACCGGCATGGTGGGCGAGTTTCCGGAACTGCAGGGGGTGATGGGCCGTTACTACGCCTCGAACGACGGCGAGCCGGCCGAGGTCTGCGAAGCGATACTCGAGCAGTACCTGCCGCGATTCGCCGGCGACGTGCTGCCGTCGACACCGACCGGCATGGCGCTGTCCGTCGCCGACCGGCTCGACACGATCGCGGGTATTTTCGCGGCCGGACAGAAGCCCACCGGCAACCGTGATCCCTTCGGCCTGCGTCGCGCGGCGCTCGGCATGCTGCGGACCGCCATCGAGCGGCGACTCGATCTCGACCTGCCGAAGCTGATCGAGGACGCATTGAGCGCGCTGCCGTTCCCGGCCGCCGAGGGCGCGGCCGCCGAGATCTACGACTACGTCATGGATCGATTGCGGGCCTACTACCTCGAAGGCGAGTCGGCCTCGGCCGTTTCGCCGGAGATGTTCGACGCCGTCCTCGCAACGCGGCCGTCCTCGCCGCTCGACTTCGACGCGCGCCTGCGCGCGCTGTCAGAGTTCCTGGACCTGCCCGACGCGCAGAGTCTCGCCGCAGCGAACAAGCGCATCGCCAACATCCTGCGCAAGTCCGACGAGCCTGAGGGCGATCAGGTCGACGCCGACCTGCTCATCGACCCGGCCGAGCAGGTCCTGGCGGAGCAGATCGCCGCGATGGCACGGAAAGTGGAGCCTGAGTTCGCTGCCCGTCGGTACACCGAGGCGCTGAAGCAGCTCGCCGCGCTGCGGCCGGCCGTCGACTCGTTCTTCGATTCCGTGATGGTCATGGCCGACGACCTGCGACTGCGCCGCAATCGGCTGGCGATGCTCGGTCGAATGCGGGCGCTGTTCATGCATGTCGCCGATCTTTCGCGGCTGCCGGGCTGACCGAACGACGACGGACTTCCCGACCATGCTCTGGTTGCGCTCGGCTCTGTTCGTGTTCCTGCTGGCGCTGGTCACGGCCTTCTACGCCGTGGTGGTCTTCTGCCTGATGTGGCTGCCGTTCGACAGGCTGTACGGCGTCCCGAAGGCCTGGGCGCGGACATTGCTGTGGTTGCTGAAGGTCGTCTGCGGACTCGACTACCGCATCGAGGGCCAGGAGAACCTGCCCGACCGGCCCTTCATCTCGATGTGGAAGCACTCATCCACCTGGGAAACCATCGCGCAGATGATCGTCGTTCCGCCCGCCTCCTGGATACTCAAACGGGAGGTGCTCTGGATCCCACTGGTCGGCTGGGCCGTGATGCGATTCAGGCCCATTGCCATCGACCGCGGCGCGGGCGCACGGGCCGTCAATCAGGTCGTTCGACAGGGCAGCGAGCGCCTCGCCAGCGGGCTCGGGGTGATCATCTATCCGGAAGGCACCCGCACTGCGCCGGGCCAGACCCGCAAGTACGGTATCAGCGGCGCACTGCTCGCGACCGAGAGCGGTGCCCCGGTCGTGCCGGTCGCGCACAACTCCGGCTATTTCTGGCGACGGCGCGGCCTGATCAAGCATCCGGGCGTCGTTCGCGTCGTGATCGGCCCGCCGATCGACCCGGCCGGCCTGACGCCCCGGGAGGTCAACGCCCGCGTCCAGGCCTGGATCGAGGCCAGCATCACCGAGATCGTCGCACAGCCCGGTGGTAAGCCAGGGTAGTCAATCGGGAACCGTTCTCGCTCAATCCTGGCGGATTGATAACCTTGGGTTGACTCGACCAGAGCCCCTCAGGTTCTCGACGCCTGGTAAATGCTCTCGATCGATTCATCGAGCGCGGCGTTGAACTCGGCATCCGATTGCTGGGCCGTGAGGCCCTCGGTCAAGGCACGCGAGAAACTGGCCACCATGCCCTTCTGACGCGCGAGCCGCTCGTTGGCCTCGTCGCGCGAGTATCCGCCCGACAGCGCGACCACCTTCAGCACGTTCTCGTGCGCAATCAGGTCCGCATAGAGGTTGTCCGTCTCCGGCAGCGTGAGCTTCAGCATCACGAGCTCACCCGGGGCCAGTTCATCGAGCCGGGCCTGCAGCTCCGCCTTGAGCAGGTCCTCGGCCGCGGCCTTGTCCGGGCAGCGGATGTCGACCTCCGGTTCGATGATCGGTACGAGCCCTGCGGCGATGATCTGCCTGCCGATCGCGAACTGCTGATCGACGATGGCCTTGATGCCGGCCGGGTCCGCCTGCTTGATCACCGAACGCATCTTGGTACCGAAGATGCCCTTGGCCTTGGCACGCGCCAGCAGCTTGTCGAGACCAGGCATCGGCTTCATCAGCTGCACGCCGTTCGCCTCCGCCTCCAGGCCCTTGTCCACTTTCAGGATCGGAACGACCTTCTTCACGTCCCAGAGGTACTCCGCCGTGGGTCGCCCCTCGATCTCCCTGTCCATGGTGTTCTCGAACAGGATGGCGGCCAGGATGCGTTCCCCGGTGAAGGCGGGACTGGTGACGATACGCGAGCGCATCTGGTGAATCAGATCCATCATCTGCTCGTCGTTCGAGTACGCGGTCTCGGCAACGCCATACAGGCGCAAGGCCTTCGGCGTGCTGCCGCCGCTCTGGTCCAGTGCCGCAATAAAGCCAGGGTCGTTGCGGAATTTCGCTTTCTGCTGCTCGAAGTTGTTCATGGCGGGCCTCGATGATGGAATCGCATTCTTCAGCCAGTGGATTCTAGACAGCCGGCGGGGGCGCTGGCCAATACCCCGCGCTCGCTGGCCGGCTACACCGCGGCGCGGCGCACGATCGCCAGCACCGCGGCGAAATGCAGCGCCGCGCCAACCAGCGTCAGCGCGTGGAAGATCTCGTGGTAACCGAAATCCCGCGGCCTGGGATTGGGCCGCTTCGCGGCATAGACGATCGCCCCGACCGTGTAGGCAACGCCTCCGAGCACGATCAGCCAGATCTCGGCCGGCCGCAGCGAGCGCCCGATGCTGTCCAGGTAGGGCACGATGGTCCACCCGACCGCAACCGCCAACGCGGCCGACACGAACTTCGGCGCACCGGGCCAGAACATCGACACGGCCACGCCGATCGCGACCCCCGTCCAGATCGCGATCAGCAGGTGCGTGCCCGTCTCGGCGTCCAGCGCGAGCATCGCGATCGGGGTATAGGTGCCGCCGATCAGAAGGAAGATCGAGGCGTGGTCAGCCCGCCGCAGCCAGGTGCGCACCGTCGGCGTCCAGTGGATCCGGTGATAGACCGCGCTGACCGCAAGCAGCAGCGACAGGCTGGCCGCGTAAATCGCCGCCGCGAGCCGGGCGTGGGCGGTGGGCGCGAGCGCGACCAGGGCCGTGCCGGCGCCGAGCGTGAACACGGCGGCCCACTGGTGCTGGACTCCGCGCCACCTCGGTTTCTGTCCGCCCGCATTGAGTTCGCTCATTGGACTGCTGCGTCTCCGCGCAGGACCCGGCCGCGATCACCGCTGCATGACGGCCCGCGGCGGGCCGACCTGAACGCGCCCGCTGCAGGCTGAGTGACTATAAATCCAATCTTAACTGAATCCGAGGGAAGCGCCATCCACCGGATAATTATCAATTAAAATTAAATATCTAGATACGATACCGACAGCGCATTCCGCTCGATGAACTCCCGCCTCGGCTCGACCTGGTCACCCATCAGCGTGGAGAAGATCTCATCTGCCCCGAGCGCATCCTCGATCCTCACCTGCACCAGCCGGCGTGTCTCGGGATTGATCGTCGTGTCCCACAGCTGGTCCGGGTTCATTTCGCCGAGGCCCTTGTAGCGCTGGATTGTCTGTCCCTTGCGGGCTTGCTCCAGCAGCCAGTCGAGCGCCTCGCGAAAGCTCCGGATCTCCTGCCGGGCCTCGCCCTTCTTCACGTAGGCCCCGCTGCCGATCAGGCCCATCAGTGTCCGCGACAGCTCCGAGATCCGGCGGTACTCGACCGAACTGAAGAACTCCTTGTGCAGGCTCTTCTCGGTGACGCTGCCGTGCTCGGTCCGCGCGACGACGAGCTGCGGTGCCGTGCCGCCCTTCACGCTGAGCCGGTACTCGCGCCCAGCCGCCTGATCCGCGTTGAGGCGCTGCTCGAGCTGTTCCGCCCAGGCGGCCAGCCGCGCGGGGTCGTCGCGATCCCCAGCCGCAAGCTCCGGCATGTGCAGCATCTGCTCGAGCACGTGTTCGTCGTAACGCCTCGCGGAACGGCGCGCCACCGCCTGGAACTCCAGGTAGCGCCGCGCGAGCCCCTCGAGCGCGCTGGCCGGCATGGCTTCCGCGCCCTCTGTCACGTGCAGCTCCGCTCCGTCGAGCGCGGCTTTCAGCAGCATCTCGTTCAACTCGGCGTCGTCCTTGACATAGACCTCGGCTTTGCCCTTCTTCACCTTGTAGAGCGGCGGCTGCGCGATGTAGATGTGGCCACGCTCGATCAGCTCCGGGATCTGCCGGTAGAAAAACGTCAGCAACAGCGTGCGGATGTGGGAGCCGTCCACATCGGCGTCCGTCATGATGATGATCCGGTGATAGCGCAGCCTGGAGATGTCGAAGTCGTCCTTGCCGATGCCACAGCCGAGCGCCGTGATCAACGTGCCAACCTCGGCCGAGGACAGCATCTTGTCGAACCGGGCCCGCTCGACATTCAGGATCTTGCCCTTCAATGGCAGGATGGCTTGCGTGCGACGATCGCGGCCCTGCTTCGCGGAGCCACCGGCCGAGTCACCCTCGACGATGAACAGCTCCGACAGGGCCGGGTCCTTCTCCTGGCAATCGGCGAGCTTGCCCGGCAGGCCGGCGACGTCGAGCGCCCCTTTTCTGCGCGTCAGCTCCCGCGCCTTGCGCGCGGCCTCTCGCGCCCGGGCCGCGTCCATCATCTTCGCGACGACCGCCTTCGCCTGAGGCGGATTCTCGAGCAGGAATTCCGAGAGTTTCTCGGCGACCACCGACTCGACGACCGCCTTGACCTCGGACGAAACCAGCTTGTCCTTGGTCTGCGACGAGAACTTCGGATCGGCCAGCTTGACCGAGAGCACGGCTGTCAGGCCTTCGCGGGCATCGTCGCCGGTGGTGGGCACGCGGTCTTTGCGGCTGGCGAACTCGCGCTCGATGTAATCGTTAAGCGTGCGCGTCAGCGCGCCCCGGAAGCCCGCCAGGTGAGTCCCGCCGTCCTTCTGCGGGATATTGTTCGTGTAGCAGTACATCGTCTCCTGGTAGGAGTCGTTCCACTGCAATGCGAGCTCCACGCCGATCCCGTCCCGGTCGCCGCGAAACCACACGATCGCGTCGTGGACCGGTGTCTTGCTGCGATTGAGGTAACGGACGAACTCCTTGATGCCGCCCTCGTAGTGGAAGACCTCGCCGCGGTCGTCGCGCTCGTCGTTGAGCTCGATGCGCACCCCGGAATTCAGGAACGAGAGTTCGCGTAGACGTTTCTGCAGCAATTCGTAGTCGAACTCGATATTGCTGAAGATCTCGTCGCTCGGTGTAAAACGGATCGTGGTGCCCCGCCGGTCGCTCGGGCCGATGACAGCGAGCGGCGCGACCGGCACGCCGAGGTGGAATTCCTGGAAGTGTTCCTTGCCGTCGCGGTAAATGGTCACCCGCAGGGTCTCGGACAGCGCGTTGACGACAGACACGCCGACCCCGTGCAGGCCTCCGGAGACCTTGTAGGAGGAGTCGTCGAATTTGCCTCCCGAGTGGAGGACCGTCAGGATCACCTCCGCGGCCGACCGACCCTCCTCGGGATGAATATCCACAGGAATTCCACGGCCGTTGTCCTCGACCGTGACCGACTGGTCCTCGTGGATCGTGACCTTGACCTCGGTGCAGTACCCGGCCAGCGCCTCGTCTATCGAATTGTCGACGACCTCGAACACCATGTGATGGAGGCCGGTGCCGTCATCCGTGTCGCCGATGTACATGCCCGGCCGCTTCCGGACCGCATCGAGGCCTTTCAAGACCTTGATTTTACTGGAATCGTAGGTGTCGATACCGGACATGGGTGGCCCGCCGCAAGGTAACGGCCGATTATACCAGAGCGCTTATCACGCCATGTTCCACGTGAAACCTCGCGCCGGCTGGCAGGGATCTGAGCGACGGATGACCGGCATCCAACGCGGTGACGAACAGCTGTGCCGGGAGCTCGACGACCTCCATCAACAGCCGGTCCAGGTTGCCGGCGTCCAGTTCGGCTGCCGGGTCATCCACAAGCAGCACCGCGAGCGGCGAGCCACTGTCAGCGTCGCAGCGGAGCTGGCCCAACAGCATGGCCGCAGCGACCAGTTTCTGCTGGCCACGCGAGACATGTCCCCTCGCCGGCTCCCCCTCGAGCTCGATCGCAAGGTCTGCACGGTGCGGCCCCACCTGGGTGCTGCGTCTCTCGACGTCCCGGGCCCACGATGCGTCGAGCGCTGCCTCGAGGCTCATGCTGTCCTTCCAGCCGCGATGCAGAGACAGCTCCAGGCGAGCAGCCAGCAGCCGCTCACCCGCCCGTCGTACGAACGGACGTAACGTGTCCAGGTAAACGGCCCGACGCTCGGCGACGCGACTTCCGGCCTCGATGAACTCCGCGTCCCAGGCACGCACGATGCGGCGCTCGAGACCCTGGCGGAGCGCGGCGTTGCGTTGGCGCAGTGCTCGCTGGTAGCGGCGCCAGTCATCAACGAAGCTTGGTTCCACGTGGAACACGCCCCAGTCCAGGAATCGTCTTCGCTCCTGTGGGCCGCCCTCGACAACCTGGTGCACGTCCGGGTCAATGGCCTGCACCGGCAACAGCGTCGCCAACTCGGCCAGCCCGGACAGGCTGCGCGAAGCATAGCGGGCCGAGATCCCTGTTCGATCACAGGTCACGCCGAGCGGGTAGCTCGCCTCCCCCTTTGCCAGCCGTCCGGTGACTGTCAGGCGCGAGGTGCCTTTGCGAAACAGCCCGTCATAGCGGGTGGTCCTGAACGACCGCCCCCGCCCCAGGAAAAAGACCGCTTCCAGCAAGCTCGTCTTGCCGGAGGCATTGTCGCCGCTGATCAGATTGCAGCGGCTGTCTACCAGCAGCTCTACGTTGGCGATGCAGCGAAAGTCCTGAACGCCGAGCCGGCAGAGCCCCATCGAGGTACCGCTGATTTCAAAGCCTCATCGGCATCACGACGAACCTGGCACGATCGTCCGCCGGGCTGCGTATCAGGCAACTGCTGTTGCCATCCGTGAGGCCGATCTCGACCTGCTCGCCGTCAATCGCACCGAGCGCGTCGAGCAGGTAGTTGACGTTGAAGCCGATTTCCATCGGTTCTCCGTCGTAGCTGACCTCCACCTCTTCCTCAGCCTCTTCCTGCTCAGGGTTGTGTGCCTGGATCACGAGCGAGTTCGGCTTCAGCGCAAAGCGGATTCCGCGATATTTCTCGTTGGACAGAATGGCCGCGCGCTGCAGTGCCTGGCGCAGATCTTCCCGCACAGCGCCCACCTTGCGCTCAGGAGCACTCGGAATGACCCGCGTGTAGTCCGGAAATCTCCCGTCAATCAGCTTTGAAGTGAATCGAACTTCGCCGATCTGGACCCGAACGTGATTTGTCCCGATCGCCAACTGCAGATTCTGATCCTCATTACCCAGAATCCGCTGCAGCTCCAGCACGCCCTTCCTTGGAATGATCACCTGCTGGCCAGTCTGACCGCCTGAGCCCAGCTGTATCTCGCACAATGCCAGACGATGGCCGTCAGTCGCGACAGATCGAAGCAATTTCGGCGCAGTTTCCAGCAAAGTTCCGTTCAGATAGTAACGAACGTCCTGCTGTGCCATCGAAAAATGGGTCTTTTCCAGCAGCCGCCTGAAGTCCTGCTGGGGGATGTCGAGGGTCTGCAGCGGGCTGATCTCCTCGACCGTCGGAAACTCGGCAGCCGGCAGCGTCGCGAGTGCGAAGCGGCTGCGGCGCGCCCGCACGACCATGCGCTCGCCTTCCTGGTTCAGCGTGATCTCGGTCGCCTCAGGCAGCGCCCGGCAGATGTCCAGCAGCTTCCTCGCCGGCACCGTCACCTCGCCCCCGCGCTGCACGTCGACGTCCGAGGCAGCCACGAGTTCCACCTCGAGGTCCGTCGCCGTGACGGACAGCCGGCCTCCCTTGGCGGCCAGCAGGACGTTCGCGAGAATCGGCATCGTCTGCCGTCGTTCGACGACTCCGATCACGGCCTGCAGGGGGGTCAGGATCGCTTCACGCTTCGCAATGATCTTCATCGGCTGTATTCCGAAAAAATTCTTCTGACTTATATTTAATTCGCTGTTGCTGTTTCTAGCACACCGCTCGCTTGTGCAGAACGCATATTTTCCCAACATCGGCAGGCGTTTGCGGTCCGCACAATCCGCCGGATAACACCGCTCTTACCTGTCCGCCGGCTGTGGATGAAATGTGGGTCTTTCCTCGGCGACATTCATCCACAGCCTGATCACATCATCCCGCCAGTGTTCTCAACAGGTTCAGGTAGTCTTCGTTGACGCGTGTCTGGGACTCCCGCAATGCCTTGATGACGCGGCAGGCATGCAGCACCGTCGTATGGTCGCGGCCGCCGAATGCGTCGCCGATCTCGGGCAGGCTGTGATTGGTGAGTTCCTTCGACAGCGCCATCGCCACCTGTCGCGGCCGGGTGATGGAACGGCTGCGCCGCTTCGACAACAGGTCCGCGACCCGTATCTTGTAATACTCGGCCACGGTTTTCTGGATGTTCTCGATCGTGACCAGGCGTTCCTGCAGTGCCAGCAGGTCCCGCAGCGCTTCCTTCGCGAAGTCGAGCGTGATCGGGCGCCCGGTGAACTGCGAGTTCGCCACGACCCGCCGGAGCGCTCCCTCGAGCTCACGAACGTTCGAGCGAATCCGCTTGGCGATGAAGAACGCCACTTCCTCGGGCAGCTGAACTTCGGTCGCTGCCGCCTTGCTCATCAGGATCGCGACGCAGGTCTCGAGTTCCGGCGGCTCGATCGACACGGTCAGACCCCAGCCGAAGCGGGACTTCAGTCGTTCCTCCAGCCCGTCGACCTCCTTCGGGTAGCGGTCGCAGGTCAGGATGATCTGCTGCTGGCCCTCCAGCAAGGCATTGAACGTGTGGAAGAACTCTTCCTGTGATCGCTCCTTGCCGGCGAAGAACTGGATGTCGTCGATCAGCAGCGCGTCGAGGCTCCGATAGGCCGTCTTGAACTCGTTCATGGTGTTGTGCTGCAGAGCTCTCACCATGTCGCCGACGAACCGCTCCGAATGAACGTACGCGATCCGGGCGGCCGGGTTGTGCGCCCGGATCTGGTTGCCTATCGCGTGCATCAGGTGGGTCTTGCCGAGCCCGACGCCGCCGTAGATGAACAGCGGGTTGTACGCCCGGCCGGGGTTCTCGGCGACCTGCACCGCGGCCGCACGTGCGAGCTGGTTACTCTTGCCCTCGACGAAGTTCGTGAACGTGAACTCCGGATTCAGGCGGCCTCCGATCTGGGGCAGCTCCTCCTCGCGGCGGACGCGGAGCGACGGTTCAGCACCTTGTTTGCCGGGCTCGACGGGCGGCGAGCGCCGTGAGCCTATCTCCAGGACCACCTGGGGCGCCGGGGCGGGAACCATCTGCTCGAGCAGCTCGCCGATGCGCCCGGCGCAGTGCTGGCTGACCCAGTCCACCACGTAGCGGTTCGGTGCCAGCAGCCGCAGCGTGTCGCCGTCCTCGACGGCCTGCAGCGGGCGAATCCAGGTGTTGAAATGCTGCTCAGGCAGCTCCGCTTCCAGGCGGCTCAGGCACTTGTTCCAAAGCGACGCTTCCACGACCAGCGTTTCTCGATGCGGCGGCCCGGCGGGGATGGGGAAAGGGGGCGGAGTGTATACCGCCACAACGCCTGTGGATATCCTGGTCCAAGCGGGTCTGCCGTCGTGGGGCTCGGTTGACGCCGAGCGGCCGGCTGCGTATCCTTCCGCGCCCATTTCCGACCAGTACATCGTTGATTCTGGTCTGGAATCCGGAAACCACGGAGCCGTACATGAAGCGCACCTATCAACCGAGCAACCTGCATCGCAAGAGGACCCACGGCTTCCGTGCTCGCATGGCAACCAAAGGCGGCCAGGCGATCCTCCGCCGTCGCCGTGCGAAGGGCCGCAAGCGTCTCGCGGTCTGAACGCTGGCGGGCCAGCACGCGCTGCGCGCAGCCAGATGCGCGGCTTGCCGCGCGGGCGACGCCTCACCAGTCGAGGTGAGTTCGACCGCGTTCACCGCCAGGGCAGCCGATCCTCGGACGAGTTTTTCGTGGTTATAGCCAGACCGAACGGGCTCGAGCATCCGAGGCTTGGCATGGCCGTGGGTGTGCGGGCGGCCGGTAACGCCGTCTGCCGGAACCGCATAAAGCGCCTGATCCGGGAATCTTTCCGCAACAACCAGTCCGGGCTGCCGTCGCTCGACCTGGTCGTCAACGCGCGTCCGGCGGCGGGCAAGGCCAGTTCGCGGCAGATCTCCGAGAGCCTGTCGATCCACTGGCGGAAGGTCCGTGAGCGATGCGCACGCTGCTGAGCGCCCTGATCCAGCTGTATCGGTGGTTCATCAGCCCGTTGCTGGGATCGAACTGCCGTTTCTATCCGAGCTGCTCCTGCTACGCCCAGCAGTCGATCGAGCGCCACGGCGCGCTCCGGGGCAGCTGGCTGGCCGTGCGTCGGATCGGGCGCTGTCATCCCTGGAACGACGGGGGCTACGACCCCGTTCCCGAGGCGGGAACGCTTCACTGCGAGCCACCGAAGCATGGATAACCCACGTATCTACCTCTGGATTGCGCTCGCGCTGCTGGTCTGGGCCAACGTAATTCAATGGAACCATGACTACGGCGCGGCGGCGCCGACCGCTGCCGAGACCGCGCAGGCACCCGCCGCTGGCGCGGCCGGTGTACCGCAATCCGAGACGCAGTTGCCCGCGTTGCCCGCGCTGCCGGCCGGCGGCGCGGAGGCGTCACCGGCGACGGCGGCACCCGGCCAGCCTGCTCCCCAGGCCGAGGTCAGGGTGCTGACGGACGTGCTGGACCTGGCGATCAGCCTGCAGGGCGGCAGCCTCGTTCGCGCCGACCTGCCGACGTATCCCCGGGACCGGAAGAAGGACAGTCCTCCGGTGCGGCTGCTCAGCACCGCGGATCCGGACTACCACGTGGTCCGCAGCGGCCTGCGCGCGGCCGGCGGTGGCGCCGAACCGACCCATCTGGCGACCTTCACCAGCACGGCGCAGGAATTCCGCCTGGCCGACGGCCAGAACGAGCTGCGGGTGCCGCTCAGCTGGAGCAACGGACAGGGCGTGACGGTCACCAAGACCTTCGTGCTGCGGAGGGGCAGCTACGCGATCGACGTCGAATACGCGGTCCAGAACGCCGGCGCCGAGCCGTGGCAGGCCGCATCGTACGTGCAGCTGGCCCGGCATGTTTATTCGCAGAAACGCTCGATGTTCGACGTCGAGAGCTACGCCTATCGCGGCCCGGCGATCTACGACGGGGACAAGTACCGCAAGCTCGACATCACCGACGAGGACGAGGCCCGCTTCGAGCAGGCGTTCGCCGACGGGTGGATGGCCGAGATGCAGCACCATTTCGTCACCGCCGCCGTGCCGCCTTCGGGCAGCACCTACGACTACACGCTCGCGCCGGAGAACGGACATTCGGTGATCAGTTATCGCGGCCCGCTCGAGAGCGTGCCGGCCGGTGGCACGGGCCGCTTCGAGGAAACGCTGTTCGTCGGTCCGAAGCTGCAGGAGCAGCTGAAGGCCACCGGGCCGCGGCTCGAACTGACGGCCGATTACGGCAAGCTGACCATCCTGTCGCAGCCGCTGTTCTGGCTGCTGCAGAAGGTGCACGGCTTCGTCGGCAACTGGGGCTGGGCGATCATCATCGTGACGATCCTGCTCAAGCTGCTGTTCTACAAGCTCACCGAGACCAGCGGCCGCTCGATGGCCAAGATGCGCACGATCGCGCCGCGGATCAAGAGCATCCAGGAGCGCTACAAGGACGACCGCGAGCAGCTGGCGCGGCAGA
>CAZKLS010000015.1:0-37392 GCA_964553405.1 uncultured Steroidobacteraceae bacterium | reverse complement strand
CCCGATACGTCGTAGACCACGCGCGAGATGCCGTGCACCTCGTTGATGATCCGCCGCGCCACCAGGTCCAGAAACTCGTACGGCAACCGGGCCCAGCGCGCCGTCATGAAGTCCACCGTCTCCACTGCACGGAGCGCGATCACGTAGTCGTAGCGCCGTCCGTCTCCCATCACGGCGACGGAGCGCACCGGCAGGAACACCGCGAACGCCTGGCTGGTCTTTTCATAGAGCCCGTGGGCGTGCAGCTCGTCGATGAAGATACGGTCCGCTTCACGCAGCAGGTCCGCGTACTGCCGGTTGACCTCGCCGAGAATCCGCACGCCGAGACCCGGCCCCGGGAACGGATGCCGGTAGACCATCTCGCGCGGCAGCCCGAGCTCGACGCCGAGCCGGCGCACCTCGTCCTTGAACAGCTCCCTGAGCGGCTCGACGAGCTTGAGCTTCATCTGCTCCGGCAGGCCGCCGACGTTGTGATGCGACTTGATGACCTGGGCCTTGCCGGTCTTCGCGCCGGCGGACTCGATCACGTCCGGGTAGATCGTGCCCTGCGCGAGCCAGCGCACGCCCTGAAGCTTGTGGGCTTCCTCTTCGAACACCTCGATGAACAGCCGCCCGATGATCTTGCGCTTGCGCTCGGGATCGGCTTCGCCCCGCAGCGCCGCGAGAAACCTGTCCTCGGCATTGACGCGTATCACTTTCACGCCCATGCCGTCGGCCAGCGTGCGCATCACCTGGTCGCCCTCGTCGCTGCGCAGCAGGCCGTGGTCCACGAACACGCAGGCGAGCTGCTCGCCGATCGCGCGCTGCAGCAGCGCGGCGACCACCGAGGAGTCCACGCCGCCCGACAGCCCCAGCAGCACGCGGTCGCCGCCGACCTGCTCGCGGACCCTGACGATCGCGTCGGCGATGATGTTGCCCGGCTCCCAGCGGGCCTCGCAGCCGCAGATCTCGCGCACGAAGCGCTCGATCATCAGCGCGCCCTGCAGCGTGTGCG
Organism: uncultured Steroidobacteraceae bacterium; assembly: GCA_964553405.1. Taxonomy (GTDB): domain Bacteria; phylum Pseudomonadota; class Gammaproteobacteria; order Steroidobacterales; family Steroidobacteraceae; genus DATIRA01. Next base: position 36,398 of record CAZKLS010000015.1, on the reverse strand, counting down.
TGACCTCCGGGTGAAACTGAACGCCGTACATGCGGCGGGACTCGTCGGCCATCGCCGCCAGCGGGGCGCTGGCCGTCGAGGCCACCGGCACGAACCCCTGCGGCAGCACGTCCACGCGGTCGCCGTGACTCATCCAGACGTCGAGCACCGCCCTGCCCTGCGCGTCCTGGTGGTCGCGCAGCCCGTCGAACAGCCGGCACGGCGCCGTCACGGTGACCTGCGCATAGCCGAATTCACGCTCCGGCGCCGGCGTCACGCGCCCGCCCAGCTGCTGCGCCATCGTCTGCATGCCGTAGCAGATGCCGAGCACCGGCAGGCCGCTGTCGAAGACCGCCTGCGGCGCGCGCGGCGGGCTCGAAGCGGTCACCGACTCGGGCCCGCCCGAGAGGATGATTCCCATCGCGCCGAACGCGCTCACCTCCTGGTCGCTGATGTCCCAGGGATGGATCTCGCAGTAGACACCGCTTTCGCGCACCCGACGCGCGATCAACTGCGTGTACTGCGCGCCGAAATCGAGGATCAGGATGCGGTGCGCATGGATGTCCGGCGGACGCACCACGTTTTTTTCAGCGGCCACGGTAGTTCGGCGCTTCCTTGGTGATGGTGACGTCGTGGACGTGGCTCTCCCGGACCCCGGCGTTCGTGATCCGCACGAAGGTCGGACGGGTCCGCATCTGGCCGATGTCCTTGCTGCCCGTGTATCCCATCGCCGCCCGCAGGCCACCGGCCAGCTGGTGCACGATGTTCACGATGCTGCCCTTGTAGGGAACACGACCCTCGACCCCTTCCGGTACGAGCTTCTCGAGCTCGGTCGAGGCATCCTGGAAATAGCGGTCGCGCGAGCCGTGCGACTGGGCCATCGCCCCGAGCGACCCCATGCCGCGATAGGACTTGTACGACGCGCCCTGGTACAGCTCGACCTCGCCCGGCGACTCCTCGGTGCCGGCAAAGAGCCCGCCGATCATCACGCAATGCGCACCGGCGGCGATGGCCTTCGCAACGTCGCCGGAGAAACGGATACCCCCGTCCGCGATCAGCGGAATGCCGAGCTGATCCAGCGCGGCCGCGACATTGGCGACCGCCGAGATCTGCGGCGAGCCGACACCGGCGATCACGCGCGTCGTGCAGATCGAACCCGGCCCGATGCCGACCTTGACCGCATCGGCACCGGCATCGGCGAGCGCCCGGGCCGCGTCGCCGGTGACGATGTTGCCCGCGATGACCTGCTGCGTGGGCCAGCGGCTCTTGATCCGCTTGACCATCTCGATCACGCCCCGGGAATGTCCGTGCGCGGTGTCCACCACGACCACGTCCACTCCAGCCTCGCGCAGCGCCGCGACCCGGTCGAGCGTGTCGCCGGTCGTGCCCACTGCCGCGCCGACGCGCAGCGCCCCGCGCTCGTCCTTGCAGGCGCGCGGAAACTCGGTCGCCTTCTGGAAGTCCTTGACCGTGATCATGCCCTTCAGCACGAAGTCGTCGTCCACGACCAGCACCTTCTCGATCCGGTGCTTGTGCAGCAGCATCAGCACTTCCTCGGGCGGCGCGCCCTCGCGGACCGTCACCAGCCGCTCGCGCGGCGTCATCACGGTCGAGACCGGCGCGTCATATCGAGTCTCGAACCGCAGGTCGCGGTGCGTGACGATGCCGACCGCCTGGCCGTCGCGCACGACCGGCACGCCCGAGATGTTCTTCGAGCGCGTCAGCTCGAGCACGTCGCGGATCGTCTGGTCCGGACCGACCGTGATCGGGTCGATGATGATGCCGCTCTCGAAGCGCTTCACCCTCGACACCTCGCGCGCCTGCGCCTCCAGCGTCATGTTCTTGTGGACGATGCCGATGCCGCCTTCCTGGGCGATCGCGATCGCCAGGCGGTGCTCGGTCACGGTGTCCATCGCGGCCGACACCAGCGGCAGGTTGAGCCGGATGCTGGCGGTCAGTTGCGTGGCGAGATCCACGCCGTGCGGCACGACCTCGGAGTAGGCCGGCACGAGCAGGACGTCGTCGAAGGTGAGGGCTTCCTCGAGGATTCGCAGCATGGCGTGACCCGGGGCCGAGAGGGAAGCGCGTAATTCTACCCGGCCGGAGGCGTGCGAGTCACCCGGGGCCGCCGGATGCTGCTACCCTCCCCGCGCAGTCGAGGCATCGGAATCCGCATGCAGAACTTCGAGGGCTTTCCCGGGGGGCCGTCTACGCCGGGTCGGGACGTCTACACGGTCAGCCGGCTGAACCGCGAGGCACGGTTGCTGCTCGAGGGCGGACTCGGTTCGGTCTGGATCGAGGGCGAGATCTCCAACCTGTCGAGACCGGCCTCCGGCCACTGGTATTTCTCGCTGAAGGACGCACAGGCCCAGCTGCGCTGCGCGATGTTCCGGCAGCGCAACCTGCTGGTCCGCTTTCCGGTCCGCGACGGCACCCAGGTGCTGGCGCGCGGCCGGGTCAGCCTGTACGAGGCGCGCGGGGAGTTCCAGCTCGTCGTCGATCACCTCGAGGAGGCCGGCGAGGGCCTGCTGCGGCGCAGGTTCGAGGAGCTCAAGCAGAAGCTGGCCGCCGAAGGGCTGTTCGACGTGGCGCGGAAGCAGCCCCTGCCCCGGCTGCCGCGGCGCATCGGCGTCGTGACCTCGCCCACCGGCGCAGCCATCCGGGACATCCTGCACGTGCTCGGGCGACGCTTTCCGGCGATCCCGGTGCTGATCTATCCGGTCGCCGTGCAGGGCGAGGCTGCGCCGGCGGAGATCAGTGAGACGCTGAGGCTCGCCGGGCGGCGCGCGGACTGCGACGTGCTGATCCTCGCGCGCGGCGGCGGCTCGCTCGAGGACCTGTGGGCCTTCAACGACGAGCGGGTGGCGCGCGCCATATTCGATTGCCCGATCCCGGTCGTCTGTGGGGTCGGACACGAAACGGACGTGACGATCGCGGATTTCGTCGCCGACGAGCGTGCGCCGACGCCGTCCGCGGCGGCCGAGCGCTGCGTGCCCGACCGGACGGAATGGCTCAGGGCGATCGAAGCCCAGCAGCGGCGAATGGCGCTCGCGGCTCGCCGGCGCATCGGGGACGCGCGACAACAGCTGGCGTTCCGCGAGAGCCGCCTGGCCCGGTCGCATCCGGGCGTGCGGCTGCGGCAGCATGCGCAACGCCTGGACGAGCTGGACGCGCGGCTCCGGCGAGCCACGGCGTTGAGACTGGAACGGGCCCGGACCCGCGTCGACCAGGCCCGCTCCCTGCTGCAGCGCGCCTCGCCACAGCTGCGGATCGCGGCGGTGCGCATCCGGCTCGACGCCGCCACGCGCGCGCTGGCTGCCGGGGCACGGGGCGCGCTCGACCGGGCACAACGGCGACTCGACCTCGCGAGCCGAACGCTGACTGCCGTGGGCCCGCTGGCGACGCTGTCGCGGGGTTATGCGATCGTCACGGACCAGGACGGGCACGTGGTGACCGACGCGAGCGGGATCGGCTCGGGTGCCCCGATCGAGGCGCGCCTGGCGAAGGGCATCCTCCGCGCGACCGTGACCGGAGCCCGCGAGGAGGACGCGTGAACCGCGTGCCGCCCATTCTCGCCCTGCTGCTCGTTTGCGCCGCCGTCGATGCCGCGGATCCCGGCCTGCCGGTCGAGAGCCGCGTGCCGGGCGGAATCGCGGTGCTCGATCTCGGCCGGGCCGACCTGGCCCCGGGAGAGGTCACATACAACGAGCACCGCGCGCCGGTGCTGCGCCGCGACGGTCGCTGGGTCGCCGTGATCGGCATACCGCTCAGCGTGACGCCCGGCACCGAGCGGGCGATCCTGGCGCCCGCTGACGGCAGCGGTGCGCGTCGTGAAATGCCGTTCGTCGTCGAGGCCAAGCAGTACCAGGAACAGCGGCTGACCATCAAGAACCGTCGCCAGGTCGAACCGAACGCGGAGGACCTCGAGCGCATCGCGGCCGAGCGCCTGCGCATCGACCGGGCCCTCGGACACTACAGCGGGGACCGCGAGCCCAGCTTCCGGATGGTCGCCCCGGTGGCGGGCCGGCGCTCGAGTTCCTTTGGACTGCGGCGGTTCTTCAACGACCAGCCGCGCAACCCTCACAGCGGAATGGACATCGCGGCGGCCAGCGGCACGCCGATCCGCAGCCCCGCGCCGGGGCGGGTCATCGAAACCGGCGATTTCTTCTTCAACGGCAACTCGGTGTTCGTCGACCACGGACGCGGCGTGGTCAGCATGTACTGCCACCTGAGCAGGATCGACGTCGGGGTCGGTGACACGCTGGAACAGGGCGAAGTACTCGGCCTGGTCGGAGCCACCGGCCGCGTCACCGGGCCGCACCTGCACTGGGGCGTGGCGATCAACCGCGCGCTGATCGACCCGGCGCTGCTGCTCGCGGAGTAGTCGCGGGGACGCTCAGACCGTGGCGAGAAAGTCGCCGATCGCCGGCTCGAAGCGCTGCAGGTCCACCAGGAAGGCATCGTGGCCCTGCAGCGAGGGAAACGCGTGGAAGGTCACCGCCGTGCCCGCTGCGGCAAGTTGTGAGGCGATCTGCCGCTGCTGCTCGATCGGAAACAGCAGGTCCGTCTCGACACCGATCACCAGGCCGCGTTGCAGGCGCATGCGGCGGAACGCGGCATCGAGGCTGCCGTCGCCGTGGTCGGCGAGATCGAACTGGTCCATGGCCCGCGACAGGTACAGGTAGCAGTTCGCGTCGAACGCATCGGCGAAGCGATGCGCCTGGTGCTCGAGGTAGGACTCGACCTCGAACTGCGGCCGGAAGTCGCTGCTCGGACCGATCGGATCGGCGACCCGCTTGCGGCCGAAGCGCAGCGCCCATTCCTCCGCCGAGCGGTAGGTGATCGTGCCGAGCTTGCGCGCGAGCCGCATCCCCACCCTGGGCCCGCGGCCGGGCTCGTAGTTGCCGCCGCGCCAGGCCGGGTCGCTGCGGATCATCTCCCGCTGCAGCGAGCGCAGCGCGATGGCGAACGGCGAAGCGCTCGCGGCGCCCGAGATCGACACCATGCTGCCGACCTCGCCGGAAAACAGCGCCGCGAATGCCAGCACCACCATTCCTCCGAGCGACGGCCCGATGACGCAGGCGACGCGCTCGATGCCGAGGCAGCCGAGCAGTTCCCGGCCGGCGCTGGCGATGTCCTCGACGGTGAGTTCCGGGAATCCCGTGCGATAGGGCCGGCCCGTCCCGGGATCGATGCTGGCCGGGCTGGTCGAGCCATAGGGACTGCCCAGCGAGTTGACGCAGATCACGCAGAAGCGCCCGGTGTCGATCGGCCGGTCGCGCCCGATCATGCTCTCCCACCAGCCGGGGCGGGGGTCCGCAGCCGAGGAGGCCGCATGGGCCGACGGAGACAGCCCGGTGAACAGCAGCACGACGTTGTCCCGTGCCTGGTTCAGCTCGCCCCAGGTCTCGTACGCGACGACCGGCCGCTCGAGCACCCCGCCGCGGCGCAGCTGCAGCGGCGCAGGCAGCTCGGCCAGCTGGCGCGCGGGCAGGTCGTGGGTGGATGCGCGGGGTGGTTTCACCAGGGCTACGGCCATGGACCTGAGTCTAGACCGTCCTCCGTGCGTGCTTGATTGCCAGAGGATACCGTTTCAGAAGCGCTGGTTATGAGTTTCGAGCGGCGACCGTCTCACCGTCGCCCTCCCTTCTTGTGCCGTATCAGGCGCCGGCGCTTTCGAACCTGCCGCGGCGTCAGCGTGTTGCGCCGGCCCGCGTACGGATTCTCGTCGGTTCGGAACTCTATCCTGAGCGGCGTTCCTTCGAGCCGGAACGTGCGCCGGAAGTGGTTCTCGAGGTAGCGCCGGTACGCCTCCGGCACGTGCTGGGTCTGGTTGCCGTGGATCACGATCACCGGTGGATTGCGGCCGCCCTGGTGGGCGTAGCGCAGCTTGATGCGGCGCCCGCGTTTCAGCGGCGGCTGGTGCATCGCGACGGCTTCCTCGAGCGCGCGCGTCAGCTCCGGCGTCGACAGGTCGCGCATCGCCGCCTCATAGGCCGCCCGGACCGCATCGAGCAGTTCCCCGACGCCGCTGCCGTGACGCGCCGAGATGAAATGAACCGGCGCGTAACGCAGGAAGTCCAGCCTGAGCTCCAGGCCCGCGCGAATTTCCTCGCGCTGCTCCGGCGCGATCCCGTCCCACTTGTTGACGGCAATCACCAGCGCGCGGCCGCGCTCCGCGACCAGCCCGAGCAGGCTCGCGTCCTGCTCAGCGACCGTGTCCTGCGCGTCCAGCACACCGATCACGACGTTGGCCTCGTCGATCGCCTGCAGCGTCTTGATCACGCTGAACTTCTCGATCGCTTCGGACACCCTCGCCCGCCGCCGGACGCCGGCGGTGTCGAGCAGCGTATAGCGGTGGCCGTCGCGGGCGAACGGGACCCGGACGGTGTCGCGGGTGGTGCCCGGCTGATCGAACGCGACGAGACGCTCCTCGCCGGTGAACCGGTTGATCAGCGTGGACTTGCCGACGTTCGGACGACCGACGACGGCGACCCGGATGCCCTCCTGCTCGTCGGCTTCGCTCTCGTCCTCGCCGCCCTGCAGCCCCTCCAGCGCAAGCCCGAGCAGCCGGTCCATGCCGCGACCGTGCGCGGCCGAGACGGCCAACGGCGGCCCGAAGCCAAGCGCATGGAAATCCGACACGGCGATGTCGGTATCCAGGTCCTCGGCCTTGTTGACGACGACGATCACGCGCCTGCCGCCCCGACGCAGGATGCCGGCGACGTGCAGATCCGTCGCGGTACAGCCTTCGCGCGCATCGACGACGAACAGCACGCAATCGGCCTCCTCGACGGCCTTCAGCGTCTGCTCGGCCATCAGCCGCTCGACGCCTTGCGCGCTCTCGACGAGCCCTCCGGTGTCGACGACGACGCAGGCACGGCTGCCGCGCCTCGCGTAGCCGTACTTGCGGTCCCGCGTGAGCCCGGGCTCGTCCGCGACCAGCGCGTCACGGGTCCGCGTCAGCGCATTGAACAGCGTCGACTTGCCGACGTTGGGACGCCCGACCAGCGCGAGGACGGGCAGCACGATCAGCGCTCCAGCTGAGCCCCGCTGCGGTACGCCGCAACGCCGCCGTCCTCGTCGATGACGTACAGCATGCCGTCGCCTGCGAGGGGCGCCGCGGAGATCCGCGCGCCGCCGAGGCGCTTGCGGGCGATGAACGTCCCCGTGTCACGGTCCATCCAGTGCAGATAGCCGTCGAAATCTCCGACCACGACCGCCGCGCCGTCCACGGCCGGCGCGCTCAGGCTGCGGCGCTTGAGGCCTTCCTGCTGCCAGACGATGCCGCCGTCCCGCCGGCGGATCGCGACGACGTCTCCGTCCGAACTCGCCACGTAGAGCTGGTCGTCGTCGAGCGCGAGCCCGCGGTAACTCGAGACGTCGCGGCTCCACCATATCTGCCCGGAATCGAGCGCCATCATCGCAACGCGACCCTGGTAGCCGACCGCGTAGACGTCCTGGCCGGAGACGTGCACTGCGGCGTCCACGTCGGCCAGCCGCTCGAGCTCGGTGCGCCCGGTCGGCCGCCCGAGCTGGCTCTGCCAGACGAGCTCGCCGCTGTCGATCGCGACGGCGAGCACCTTGCCGTTGTCGAAGCCACAGACCACCGCGTCGCCCACGCGGACCGGCGCGGCGGTTCCGCGCAGCGAAAGGCGCGGCACCAGCTCCTCGACCATCCAGCGGGATTGCCCGTCCGCCGCCTCGAGCGCGTGCAGTCGCCCGTCCACGGTGCGTACGATCACGCTGCCACCGGTGACGAGCGGACGCGCGAGCACTTCGCTGCTGAGCGAGACGCGCCAGCGGAGGTCCCCGCTCGAGGCTTCCAGTGCGAGCAGGTCGCCGTCATTGGTACCGACGACCACTAGCCCTTCGCCGACGGCGGGGCCTGCCGACAGGGCGAGTTTCGTGTCGCTGCGCCAGACGGTGCGTCCGCTGGCCGCCTGCATCGCGCGGACGTCCCCGTCCCGCGAGGCTGCAAACAGGGTCCCGTCCTGCAGCGCGAGACCCAGGGCCAGGCGCAGCTTCTCAGCTCCGCCCCCTACCCTCTCCGACCAGACCTCGTCCACGGCCAGCACGGGTCGGAGATCCACGAGCTCGGCGGGCGGCTCGACGTTCTTGTCGTTGCTGCAAGCGGGCAGGAGCGCGATCCCTGCCAGCACAACGAGCAACGGGCGCGACTTCATTGCGCGGCCGCCTCGCCCGGCTGCGGCGTCGACACGGAGTCGCGCTTCAGCGCGACGAAGTCCCGGTCGATGCGCGACTCGGTGTCATCAGCGGCCAGCGCCGCCTCGTATTCGGCGAGCGCCCCGGCCGGATCTCCCTTGCCGAGCAGCGCGTCCCCCCGTATCTCGCGGTACAGCGCCGCGAACGAGCCCGCGGCACCGGGATCGAGCATTCCGAGCGCCTCGTCGTACCTGCCCTGCTCGATCATCACCCGCGCGACACGGGTCCGAGCCACCTGCCGCAACTCGGCGTCGGGCGAACCGTCCGCCACGCCCTGCAGCAGCCGGATCGCCTCGTCGAATTCCTTGCGATCGACCGCGGCGCGCGCGAGCGCAAGGTCCGCCTGGTCCGCGTAGGGCGAGTCGGGATGGCCACTCCGCAATGCTTTCGCCTGCTCCCCGGCGGCGGCGCGATCATCGCGCCCCAGCGATTCGATGACGGTCGAGTAGCCCGCTGCGGCCGCCTCGGCCGCCGCGTAACGCTGCTTCTGCCAGTACTGCCAGCCGGCCAGCACCGCGAGCCCGAGCGCGATGCCGCCCAGGATCCACAGCCAGTTCTCGCTCCACCATTTGCGCAGTTGTTCTTCGCGTTCGTTGTCGGTCAAGTCTTCCACTGCATTGACTCCATGGGCCGGCGCGCTCCGCGTCCCGGCCGCGTTTCATTCAGTCCTCTGCCATCTCCGGCCGCAGCCGGCGTCGCAGCTCCGGAAACAACCCTTCGAAACTCAGCTCGGCCTGCTCCGCATCCTCACGCAGCGGCTTCAGCGCCACGCTCCCGCGGGCGAGCTCGTCCTGCCCGAGGATCAGCGCAAGGCGTGCACCGCTGCGATCGGCGCGCTTCATCTGGGACTTCAGGCTGCCGCCACCGCAATTGGTCTCCACCCGCAGGCCCGGCACCGCGTCGCGCAGCTGCTCGGCGAGCTGCAGGCCGCGGCGTTCCGCGGCTTCGCCACCGAGCACCAGGTAGACCTCGGGCGCCGTCGACGCGCAGGGCAGGTCCTGCAGCCGCATCAGTTCCGTGATCCGCTCGACCCCGAGCGCCCAGCCGATCGCCGGCACGGGCTGGCCGCCGAGCTGCGCCACCAGGCCATCGTAGCGCCCGCCCGAGCAGACCGCGTCCTGCGCACCGAGGTCCGTCGTCACCCATTCGAAAACGCTCCTGGAATAGTAATCCAGGCCACGCACCAGCCGCGGATCCACGCGATACTCGAGCCCCGCGTCCTCGAGCATGCCGCGCAGCCGCTCGAAGTGCGCCGCCGACTCGGCGTCGAGGTGATCGGTGATCAGCGGCGCCGCGCTGATGACGTCCTGCATCGCCGGGTTCTTGCTGTCGAGGATGCGCATCGGGTTGCCGTCCAGCCTGCGTACGCTGTCCGCGTCGAGCTCCGCCCGGCGCTTCAGCAGGTACTCGACCAGCCGCTCCCGGTAGCCCGCCCGGGACTCTGCCGTTCCAAGCGAGTTCAGCTTGAGCTCGAGGCCACGCAATCCCAGCCTGCGCCAGATCCTCGCCGACATCAGTATCAGCTCGGCGTCCACGTCGGGACCGGGGTACCCGAGCGCCTCCACGTCGATCTGGTGAAACTGGCGATAGCGTCCCTTCTGCGGGCGCTCGTAACGGAACATCGGCCCCATGCACCAGAGCTTCTGGCGCTGGTTGTGCAGCAGGCCGTTCGTGATGCATGCGCGGACGATCCCGGCGGTCGCCTCGGGCCGCAGCGTCAGCGAGTCGCCGCCCCGGTCCTCGAAGGTGTACATCTCCTTCTCGACGATGTCGGTGAACTCGCCGATCGACCGCTTGAAAAGCTCCGTCCGCTCCAGCAGCGGCAGGCGTATCTCGCCGTACCCGTACTCGGCGCAGACTTCGCGTGCCACCGCCTCCAGCCGCTGCCAGGCGACGGCGTCGCCGGGCAGCACGTCGTTCATGCCGCGCACGGGCTGTATGACCGCGCTCATCTGCGCACGCTCCACATCACTGCAGCGCGCCGTCCGGGGTGACGCGGAACCGGGCCACCGTCTCGCCAGGCGCGACGCCCGGCAACTCCAGCGACCGGCCGTTCACGCGCAAGCCGACGCCCGCGGCGTTACCGAGCGTGACGCTCAGCGGCGCCGCAGCGACGAACGAGCGCTCCGTGCCGGCTCGCCCGAGATCGTAGAACACGGCCTGGCCCGAGCCGTCGTAGATCTCGACCCAGGAGTCGGTCGCAAAGCTCAGGCTGACCGAAAGCTGCCCGGGGCCTGCGACGCCAACGGCGGAGGATTGCGCGTCGCTCGTCGCCAGCGCCGCGGGCGTGGGCGACGCCGCCGGAGCGTCAGCCGCCGTGGTCTCGGGGCCCGGTTGCCGCACGGTATTGACGGTCAAAACGGTGTCGCCTCCGGCGGCCGCGACACGCGACTCCGCCGATTCGGCCGGTCCGCCCGTGTCCGCGGCCGGGCTGCGGGTGCCGAACTTCGGCAACTCGAAGCCGTACTCGCCGACGTAAGCCACCAGCGCCGCCGCCAGCAGGAACAGCAGCAGCCCTCCGACCACCCACGGCCACCTCGGTCGCTGACGTTCGGCGGTGAATTCCCCGTGCGACTTCGGCACCAGCGTGGGGTGTCCGTGCGGGGCCGGCGAGCGCTCGTAGGACGCCAGCACCTCCTCGGACTGCAGTCCGAGCAGCCCGGCGTAGCGCCGCAGGTGACCCTTCGCGAACACCGGCGCACCCAGCGCTTCGAAGCGATCCGATTCGAGCGCCTCGACCGCGACCACGTCGAGATTCAGTCGCTCGGCCGCCTGCTGCACGCTGAGCCCCTGGAGCTCGCGAGCCCTGCGCAACGTCTCTCCGGGGCCGGTCGATTCCGCCCCGTTTGCCTCTTCGCTCGGGCTCATGATCCGCCCCGCTCGGATTCGATCAGCTGCCGCGTTTCCTCCGAGGTCGTGAACTCGTCCTTCAGCCTGCGCGCATAGGTCGCGGCCTGCTGCGGGTTACCGGCAGCCACCTCGATCCGGTAAGCGAGCCACAGGCTGGCCGCGTTCGGCGGGGTCACTGCCATGTAGCGCTGGACGAAAGCCCGGGCCTGGAGGTAGTTCCCGTCGTCCAGGTAGATCTCGGCCAGAGGCAGCAATGGATCCGGAAGGTCGCGCCGATACGCGAGGGCCTTGCGGAAATATCCCTCGGCGTCTTTCGGACGCCCGTCCGCGAGCGCGCAGCGGCCCGCATTCGTGTACGCGGCCTCCGGGGTCCGGTACAGCGGGCTGGCCGCGGCGGCGATGAAGTACTGCTCGCCCTTCTTGCGGTCGCCCTTGCGACAGAGGAAGACCGCGTAGTTGTTCAGCACCTCCGGATTCTTCGGCTCGTAGCGCAGCGCCTCGGCGAAGTGCGACTCGGCCTTCGCGTCCTCGCCCAGCCGGTCATAGACGAAGCCTGCGGCCATCTGCGTGCGCGCGGTCTTCGGATCCTGCTTCAGTGCCTTTTCGATCTTCTCCTGGGCGGCCTGGAGGTTGTTCTGCTGCAGGTAGGTGAGCGCGAGCTGCGCGTTGACCACGGCCGCCTCCTGCTCCGACTCGCGCGTGGGCTTCGGCTCGGTCGAGACACAGCCCGTGACGCTCGCCAGGGCGAGCAATGCCGCGCAGGACCAGGGCAGGATCCGGGAGAGTCTCATGGCTGCACCGTGACAGGGGAGAGTTTCAGGCCCAGGCGGGTCGAACGCAGGTCGCGCACGCGTCCCACCAGCTGCCCGCAGGCAGCGTCGATGTCGTCGCCACGGGTTCGCCTGATCGTCGCGATGACGCCGCCCTTGATCAGCCGGTCGCGGAAGCGCTCGACCGCCGCGTCCGACGAGCGTCGATACGCCGTGCCCGGGAACGTGTTGAAGGGTATCAGGTTGACCTTGGCCGGCCGGCCGCGCAGCAGCGCCGCGAGTTCCAGCGCATGCTCCGGCCGGTCGTTGACGCCGTCGAGCATCACGTATTCGAACGTCACGCCGCGCGCGTTCTGCCGCTCGACATAGTGCCAGCAGGCGTCGAGCAGCTCGGCGATGCGGTGCTTGCGGTTGATCGGAACCAGCTGGTCCCGCAACGCGTCGTTCGGCGCGTGCAGCGAGACTGCCAGCGCGACGTTGGTTTCCTCGGCGATGCGCCTCATCTGCGGCACCAGGCCCGAGGTGCTGACGGTGACCCGGCGGCGCGAGAGGTCGAGGCCGAGGTCGTCCATCATGACCTCGGCGGCCGGCACGACGTTACGGTAGTTCGCGAGCGGCTCGCCCATGCCCATGAACACCACGTTGGTGATCACCCGATCGCCGTCGGGCGAGTAACCGAGCTCGCGGTTGGCGAGCCAGACCTGGCCGAGGATCTCCGCCACGTCGAGATTGCGGTTGAAGCCCTGCTGCGCGGTGGAGCAGAAACTGCAGTCCATCGCGCAGCCGACCTGGCTGGAAATACAGAGCGTGCCGCGCCCGGGCTCGGGGATGAACACCATCTCGACGCCCTGGCCGCTGTCGAGGCGCAGCAGCCACTTGCGGGTGCCGTCCGCGGAGACCTGCGTGGCGATCACGTCCGGCACGCGGACTTCGGCGATCGCGGCGAGGCGCTGCCGGAAACCGAGCCCGAGGTCGGTCATCGCCTGGATGTCGCTGCTGGCCCGCCGGTAGATCCACTTCATCAGCTGCCGCGCGCGGAACGGCTTCTCGCCCATTCCCGCGACGAACGCTTCCATCCCGGCCCGCGTGAGGCCGAGCAGATTGGTCTTGCCGGAGTCCAGATCGGTCATCACGAGGTGCCGGGAGAAACCGCCGCGTGGGCGGGCCTCAACGTGGGCAGAGATCCGTTTCCGCGAAGAAGAACGCCACTTCGCGGGCCGCATTTTCCAGGCTGTCCGAGCCGTGGACGACGTTCTGCTCGATGCTCTCGGCGAGATCGGCGCGGATCGTGCCCGGGTCGGCCTTCTTCGGGTCGGTCGCACCCATGATCTCGCGGTTCTTCGCCACGGCCGACTCCCCCTCGAGGACCTGGACCACGACCGGACCCGAGATCATGTAGTCGACCAGATCACGATAGAAGGGTCGCTCGCGGTGCACCGCGTAGAACGCCTCGGCCTGCGGCCTGGCCAGGTGCATCATGCGCGCTGCGACGATGCGCAGGCCGGCCTGCTCGAAGCGGCGATACACTTCCCCGATCACGTTCTTGGCGACGCCATCGGGCTTGACGATGGACAGCGTACGTTCGACAGCCATTTGAATCCTCTCGACCGCGGGCGGGAAGCCCGGGCCTGCACGTGGAACCCAGCCCAGACGAGTGGAACCCGCGCAAGCGCGGGTCCAGTCGGGGCAACCTCGAATTAGAACTGCGCAGTATAGCGTTGCGCTGGCCGGCAGCCAAGAAATGCCAGCGGCCTTCGGCAGTTACACGTTGAAGCTCTCGCCGCAGCCGCACTCGCCCTTGACGTTCGGATTGTGGAACTTGAACGCCTCGTTCAGGCCCTGGCGCACGAAGTCGATCTCGGTCCCGTCCACGAAGCCGAGGCTGTCCGTGTCGACGATGACCTTCAGGCCGTCCTGCTCGAAGACCACGTCGTGCTCGCCGATCTCGTCCGCGTAGTTCACGACGTAGGCGTACCCGGAGCAGCCGGTCTTCTTGACGGCGAGCCGCAGGCCGACGCCCCGGCCGCGCTTTTCGAGATAGGTCCGCACGCGGTCCACGGCAGACGGTGTGAGTGAGACGGTCATCCGGTTCGCGTTCCAGTGAGTGTGGCGAGGATTCTACACCGTAGACCGGGGTATCCCGGTCCAGTTCCCCGCCGCATCGCGCATCGCGTCCTGCAGCACCAGTAACCGGCCGTACTTGTGCGGCGGTACCTCGAGCGCCTCGGCCGCCTCGCGCCAGTCCCAGTCGAGCAGCCGCTGACGCGGCCAGCCGGGCACGCGCTCGGTCAGCCAGGACGCGGCCGCGATCAGGTGCGGGCAGCCATAGGCCCTGAACCGGCCCGCGGCGATCCGGTCGTCGCGCACCGCGAACCGAAGCTCCACCTCCGCTCCGTCGCGGGCCGAGCCGGCCCGGCCGGTGACGACCTGCCCGGCCGCCGGCGCGAGCGGCCCCGTTCCGGGCAGCGCCCGCAGCCTGCGCAGCACCTCGCCCGAATATCGCGGGTCCCGCATCAGCCGCCGCCGCTCCATCCCGGCGCGATCGAACGCAGGCGGGTCACTTCCTCGACCACGCGGCCGGCGGCAAGATCCACCTCCTCGGCGGTCGTGAAGCGCCCGAGGCTCAGCCGCAGCGAGCTCTGCGCAAGCTGGTCGTCGCGCCCGAGGGCCCGCAGCACGTAGGAGGGCTCGCCGCTCGCAGCCGCGCAGGCCGAGCCGGAGGCGACCGCGAGGTCCGCGAGCGCGGCCAGCAGACTCTCGCCCTCGACGCCCTCGATGCTGACGCTCAGGATACCCGGTGCGCGCCGCTCGGGATCACCGTTCAGCAGCGTACCGGGCAACCGGCTCAGCGACTGCCAGAGTCGCACGCGCAGCGCCGTGATGCGGGCCGCGTCCTCGACGAGCCGCTCCCCGGCGATGCGGTAGGCGGCCCCCATGCCGACGACCTGGTGCGTCGGCACGGTCCCGGAGCGCAGGCCGCGTTCCTGGCCGCCGCCAAAGACGAGCGGCACCAGACCGAGGCGCGGCTCGCGCCGCACGCAGAGCGCACCGACCCCCTTCGGACCGTGGACCTTGTGCGCCGTCAACGACAGCAGGTCGATACAGTCGGCTGCGAAATCGAGCGGCAGCTTTCCGGCGCTCTGCGCCGCGTCCACGTGGCAGATCACGCCGCGCTCCCGGCAGAGCCGCCCCACCGCGCCGACGTCCTGGCGGACGCCGGTTTCGTTGTTGACGTGCATCAGCGAGACCATCACCGTCTCCGGGCGCAGCGCCTCCTCGACCTGCCAGGGCTCGACGATACCGTTCGGCTGCGGCAGCAGGTAACTGACCTCGAACCCTTCGCGCTCGAGCCGTCGGCAGGGATCGAGCACGGCCGGATGCTCGCTGCGCGAGGTCACGATGTGCCGGCCGCGCTCGCGGTAGAACCGGGCGGCGCCGAACAGGGCGAGGTTGTCCGCCTCGGTCGCTCCGGAGGTCCACAGCACCTCGTCCTGCGCCGCGCCGACCAGCGCGGCCACCTCGGCCCGCGCCTGCTCCACCCTGGCCCGGGCGCGCCGCCCCGGCTCGTGTCCCGTCGCCGAAGGGTTCGCGAAGTCGCCGTCGGCTCCGAGACACTCGAGCATCGCCTCGACGACCCCGGGGTCGACCGGAGTCGTGGCCGCGTTGTCGAGGTAGATCACTGTGCTCATCGTCGCCTGCCTCCCGGCCCGTGATGCGGGGCGCCGGCCCGACGCCGGCGCCCCTGCACGGCGGTCAGTATTCCTCGCAGGATATTGGCCTCGTTCTGGTCGGGCACCGCCCGGTTCAGCAGCCGCCGCAGCCGGAGCATCAGCTGGCCCGAGCCCGTGCGGTCGCGGAAGTCGATCTCCTCGAGGACCTGCTCGAGCTGCTCGTACAGCTTTTCCATTTCGGCCGCGGTCGCGAGCGGCACCTTCTGCCCGTCACCGGCCCTGCCGTCCCGTGAGGCGATCAGGACCTCGTAGGCGAGCACCTGGACCGCCATCGCCAGGTTCAGCGAGGCGTATTGCGAGCCTGTCGGGATCGTCACCAGCACCTGGCACTGCTCGATCTCCTGGTTCGTCAGTCCCGACCGCTCGCTGCCGAACAGCAGCGCGACCTCGCCGGTCGCGGCGGCCCTGCAGATCTCGACCGCCGCCTCGCGCGGCTCGAGGACCCGCCACGCCATCTGGCGCGGTCTCGCGGTCGTGCCGACGACCAGGCCGCAGTCGCCGACGGCCTCACGCAGTTCGCTGCAGACGCGCGCCCGGTCGAGGATGTCGGTCGCGTTCGCAGCCATCGCGGTCGCCTCGTCGGCCGGGAACCTCTCCGGCGCCACCAGGTACAGGTCCTCGAGTCCCATCGTCTTCATGGCGCGCGCGACCGAGCCGATGTTGCCCGGGTGCGAGGTGCCGACGAGAACGATACGCGGAGACATGCTCTGGTATTCTACTGGCCCGCCGGCGGATCGCTGCCGGAGCTCTCTGCCACGCGTAGCGGATCACCGCGAACCAGCCCTGATGCAGCCACTTCTCAACATCGCCGTTCGTGCCGCACGTCGCGCGGGAGACCTGATCGTCCGTAACGTGGACCGCGTTCCGTCACTGGGAGTGCGGTCCAAGAGCCGGAACGATTTCGTCTCGGAAATCGACCATCTGGCCGAGCGGGACATCATCGAGACGATCCGCCGCACGCATCCGGACCACGGCTTCCTCGGCGAGGAAAGCGGCCGCAGCGGGGGCGACGACTTCCTCTGGATCATCGACCCGCTCGACGGCACGACCAACTTTCTGCACGGCTTCCCGGTCTTCGCGGTGTCGATCGCGGTGCAGTATCGCGGGCGCATGGAGCACGCCGTCGTCTACGACCCGATGCGGCAGGAACTTTTCACCGCCTCCCGGGGCGACGGCGCTCAGCTCGACGGACGGAAGATCCGGGTCAGCAAGCAGGCCTCGCTGGAGGGCGCCCTGATCGGCACCGGCTTCCCCTATCGCGCCAATGCACGCTGGATGGACGAATACCTGTCGATGCTGCGACTGGTGATGGAGCGGACGGCCGGCATCCGGCGGCCCGGCGCGGCCTCGCTCGACCTGGCCTACCTGGCCGCGGGACGCATCGACGGCTTCTGGGAGATCGGGTTGAATGCCTGGGATACGGCGGCCGGGACGCTGCTGATCACCGAAGCGGGCGGGCGGGTCGGCACGCTGACCGGAGGGGAGTACCGCCAGAGGGGCAACATCATCGCCGGCAGCCCGAAGGTCTACGAGGAAATGGTCGAAGCGCTGGGGCCGCTGGTCCCGGCCGACCTGCGCGAGGACTGAGCACGGACCTGCGGCGCGGCCGTGCGCAGCCGCGCGCTCACTGCGGCGGCAGGATCCGGCGGTTCTCGCGCCGCGTCACCCACAGCGACGCGAGGATGCCGCCGAGCAGCGTGCCCAGGATGATGCCGAGCGACACCAGGTTCGGCACGTGGAAGCGGCTCGCGAGCATCATCTTCACGCCGACGAACGCGAGGATGAACACCAGGCTGTACTTCAGGTAGCGGAACATCGCCATCAACCCCGCGACGGCGAAGTACAGCGAGCGCAAGCCGAGGATCGCGAAGGCGTTCGAGGTGAAAACCAGGAACGGATCGCGGGTCACGGCCAGGATCGCCGGTATCGAGTCCACCGCGAACACGACGTCGGTCAGCTCCACCATCACCAGCGCGACAAACAGCGGCGTCGCGTACAGCGTGCCCTGGCGGCGGACGAAGAACCGCGCCCGCTCGAGCTCCTCGGTCACCGGCACGAAGCGCCGCACCAGCCGCGCCGGGATGCTGCGCTCGAAGTCGATCTTCTCGTCGTCCTCGCGCAGCATGCGCAGCGCCGAGATCAGCAGGATCGCCCCGAAGACGTAGAACATCCAGTCGAAGTAGTGCAGCAGCGTCGTCCCGGCAGCGATCATCAGTCCGCGCAGCACGATCGCGCCGACGATGCCCCAGAACAGGACCCGGTACTGATACAGCGCCGGAATTCGCAGGTAGGCAAAAATCAGCGCGATGACGAAGATGTTGTCGACCGACAGCGACCACTCGAGCAGGTAGCCGGTGATGAACTGCACGACGGCATCGGCGCCACCGTCGACGCCCGGCCCGGGCACGAAGCCGAACCAGCCGTGCTCGTACAGGCCGTAGACCACCACGTTGAATGACATCGCGACGCTGACCCAGACCATGGTCCAGAACAGCGCCTGGCGGACCGAGAGCTCCGCCGCCTCGCGATGCAGCACGCTGAGGTCGAAGACCAGCAGCGCCAGGAAGAAGACGAGGAAGCCCCCCCAGACGAGCCCCATTACGGGCTCCTGCGCCTGAGGAGGCTCATGGGCTCACCCTGCCCCTCAGGGCAGCTCGTCGACCGCGTCCTTCTCCTTCTGCACGGGCATCAGGTCACGCGCCGTGAGCTTGAGGTCCAGCGCGGTCGCGCTGGCGATGTAGATGGAGGAATAGGTACCGACCACGATGCCGATCGCGAGCGCCGTCGCGAATCCCCGCAGGATCTCGCCGCCGAAAAAGAGCAGGGCCAGCACCGTGAGCATCGTCGTGCCGCTGGTCATGATCGTGCGCGAGAGCGTCTCGTTGATCGCCGTGTCCATCACCTGCTCGGGCGTGCCCTTGCGCATCGACAGGAAGCGCTCGCGGATGCGGTCGAACACGACGACCGTGTCGTTGAGCGAATAGCCGATCACGGCCAGGATCGCGGCCAGCGCCGGCAGGTCGAATGTCATCCCGGTCAGAGAGAAGACGCCGAGGATGATGATCGGGTCGTGCATCGCGGCGATGATGGCCCCGACGCCGAGCTTCCACTGGAAGCGGAAGGCGACGTAGGCGAGGATCAGCAGGAACGTGAACAGCACCGCCAGCGCGCCTTTCTCCGCCAGCTCCTTGCCCACCTGCGGCCCGACCACCTCGGTGCGGCGCAACTCCACGCCGGCCGCGTCGGCCTTGATCGCGCCGAGCACCGACTGCGCCAGCTGGTTGACGTCCTGCGCGCCTTCCCGCGGTAGCAGCCTGACCAGCACGTCCTGCGCATTGCCGAAGCTCTGCACGACCGCGTCGCCGTAGCCGGCCCGCTCCAGCGAGGCGCGCACCTGCTGCAGGTCCGCGTCCTGGGGGAAGCCGATCTCGAGTTCGACGCCGCCGGTGAAGTCGATGCCGAAATTGAGCCCGCGGATCGCCAGCGAGGCCAGCGCGGTGAGGATGATCACGGCCGAGACCACGTACCACCGCTTGCGGGTGGCCATGAACGGGAACCGGGTCTTGTGCGAAAAGAATTCCATGATGCGCCCTCAGATCGGCAGCGACTCGAGCTTGCGACGCCGGCCCCAGAGGACCTCGATCAGCGCCCGGCCGCCGATGATCGCGGTGAACATCGAGGTGATGATGCCCAGCGACAGCACGACCGCGAAGCCGCGTACCGGTCCGGTCCCGAACGTGAACAGCACCACGCCGGCGATCAGCGTCGTGACGTTCGCATCCGCGATGGCGGAGAAGGCCTTCTCGAAGCCGGCGTTGATCGCCGCATGCGGGCTCATGCCGTTGCGGAGTTCCTCCCGGATGCGCTCGAAGATCAGGATGTTCGCGTCGACGGCCATGCCGACCGTCAGCACGATGCCGGCGATGCCCGGCAGCGACAGCGCCGCCTGCAGCAGCGACAGCAGCGCCGTGAGCAGCACGACGTTCGCGAGCAGCACCGCGTCGGCGATCAGGCCGAAGCCACGGTAGTAGATGACCATGAACACGAACGTCGCGAGCAGGCCGATCAGCAGCGCGCGCACGCCGCGGTCGATGTTGTCCTGCCCGAGGCTCGGGCCGACGGTGCGCTGTTCGACGATGTACAGCGGGGCCGCTAGCGAACCGGCGCGCAGCAGCAGCGCGAGTTCCCGCGCCTCGCCGGCCAGCAGGCCGGTGATCTGGAAGTTGCTGCTGAACACGCCGCGGATCGTGGCGACGCTGATCACCTCCTCCGCGGTGCATTCATTGCCCGAGCGCACGCCCTGGCAGGGCTGGTCCTCGGCCAGCCGCTTCTTCTCGATGAACACGACCGCCATCGGCCGCCCGACGTTCTCCCGGGTCGTCTCGAGCATCTCGGCGGCGCCACGGGCGTCGAGCTTGACGTAGACGGCGGGCTGTCCTTCCGAGAATCCCGAGCTGGCGTCCACCAGCTGCTCGCCCGAGGCGATCACGTCGCGCTTGAGCAGCACCGGGCGATCCTCCCGCGTCTTGTAGAGCTTCGAGCCGAGCGGAGCCCGATTCAGGCGCTCGGCCTCGAGGGCGTCGTTCTGGTCGTCCACCAGCCGGAACTCGAGCGTCGCAGTCGCGCCGAGCACGCGCAGCGCCTCGTTCGGGTCCTGCACGCCCGGCAGCTGCACGACGATCCGGTCCACGCCCTGCCGGGCCACGATCGGCTCGGTCACGCCGAGTTCGTCCACCCGGTTGCGCAGCGTCGTGATGTTCTGCTGGATCGCGAAGTCCTGCCGCTGCCTGATCTGGTCCGGGCTCAGCTGGACCGTGACCGTGCCGCCGTCGGCCGAGCGGTCGCCGTCGATCCCGAGGTTCGGGTCCTGCCGGCGCAGAAGCGACGTGACCTTGTCGACGTCCTCGCCGCTGCGCAGCGAGATCGTCACGCTGTCCGTCCCGTCGCTCTGGATGCCGGTGAACGGAATCCGCTCGTCGCGCAGCAGCGTCCGGTAGTCGCGCTCCATGCTCGCGAGCAGCTGCGACACCGCTCCGGCGACGTCCACCTCGTAAACGAAGTACACGCCGCCGCGCAGGTCGAGCCCGAGGCTCATCGGTTTCAGGCCGATCGCGCGCATCCAGCCGGGCATGCGCGGTGCCCGCGAGAGGGCCGCGAGGTATTCACCCTGCGCAGCCTGCTGGATCGCTTCGCGGGCGGCGATCTGCTCGCTGACCTCGGCGAATCGCAGCACCATCCGATCGTCCTCGATCCAGGCCGCCTCAGGCTGGATCCCCTTCGCCGCAAGCGCCGCGTTGACTTCGTCCAGTCCCTGCTCGGTGACAGCGGCACGATCGTTGCGCGACAACTGAAGCGCCGGCCCCTCGCCGAAGAAGTTCGGCAGCGCGAGCAACAGCGCCACCAGCATGACGATGGCGACCAGCCAGATCTTCCAGGCCGGATAACTATGCATTTAGCGTCTTCCCCGGGTTCAGGCGTTCTTCAGAGTGCCCTTGGGAAGGACGCTGCTGACGGTGGGACGCTGCACCTTGACCCGGACGCCTTCGGCGACTTCCACGGTCAGGAACTGCTCGCCGACCTCGGTGATCTTGCCGAGGATGCCGCCGCTGGTGACGACTTCGTCGCCCACGGCCAGCGCCGCCACCATCGCCTTGTGCTCCTTGGCCCGCTTCGCCTGCGGACGGATCAGCAGGAAATAGAAGACGACGAAGATCAGGATCAGGGGCAGCAGCTGGACAAAGGCGTTCGGCTGCGACCCGCCGGCGGCCTGAGCCCAGGCGCTCGCGATCAACCAATCCATCAGGTGAAACTCCTGTCTGGGGCCCCGAGGGGCGTCGAAAAAGGTGCGGGATTATACCCGAGTGGCGGCCGCGCTGCCGTCGCCTGCTGCGCCGGCCTCCGGCCCCGCCAGGAAACCGGCCGCGAAGCTGGCATAACGCCGCTCCGCCACCGCGTCCCGGATGCGCTGCATCAGCCCCAGGTAGTAGTGGAGGTTGTGGATCGTGTTGAGCCGCGCCCCGAGGATCTCGTTGCACCGGTCCAGGTGCCGGAGGTAGGCGCGGGAGTAGTTCCGGCAGGTATAGCAGTCGCAGGCGGGATCCAGCGCCCCGGTGTCGGCGCGGTGCCCGGAATTGCGGATCTTGACCACGCCCTGCGACGTGAACAGATGGCCGTTGCGGGCGTTTCGGGTCGGCATCACGCAATCGAACATGTCCACGCCCCGGGCGACGGCTGCCACGAGGTCGGCCGGAGTCCCGACCCCCATCAGGTACCTCGGCCGCTCGGCGGGCATCCGCGGCGTGAGCTGCTCGAGCACCCCCTCCCGCTCCGCGGCCGGCTCGCCGACTGCCAGGCCGCCGATGGCGTAGCCCTCGAAGCCGATCGCGAGCAGCGCCTCGAGCGACTCGCTGCGCAGGTCCGTCCAGGTTCCGCCCTGGACGATCCCGAACAGCGCGTTCGGGTTGCCGAGCTCGAGGAACTCCGTGCGGCTGCGCCTCGCCCAGCGCATCGAGAGCTCCATCGACTCGCGCGCCTTCCCTGCGGAACACGGATACGGAGGGCATTCGTCGAAGGCCATCACGACGTCCGAGTCGAGGATCGTCTGCACCTGCATCGAGATCTCGGGACTCAGGAACACCGGGTCGCCGTTGACCGGCGAACGGAACCGGACGCCGTCCTCGCCCAGCTTGCGCAGCTCGGCGAGGCTGAACACCTGGAACCCGCCGGAATCGGTCAGGATCGGGCCCTGCCAGTTCATGAAGGCGTGCAGTCCGCCGTGCGCACGGATCACGTCGACGCCGGGCCGCAGCATCAGGTGGAAGGTGTTGCCGAGCACGATCTGCGCGCCGAGCTGCTGCAGCTCCTCGGGCGTCATCGCCTTGACCGTGCCGTAGGTGCCGACCGGCATGAACGCCGGGGTCTCGACGACGCCGCGCCGCAACGTGAGTCGTGCCCGGCGGGCAGCGCCGTCCGTCGCGAGCAGATCGAACTTCATGCGTCGCCCCTCGCCGCCAGCGCGCCAGGCGCCGGCTCGGCCAGCATCGCGTCGCCGTAGCTGAAGAACCGGTAACGGGCCTCGACCGCATGACGGTAGGCGGCCATCACCGCCTGCCGGCCCGCGAATGCGCAGACCAGCATCAGCAGCGTCGACTCCGGCAGGTGGAAGTTGGTCAGCAGCGCGTCGACGACCCTGAACTTGAATCCCGGCGTGATGAACAGCTGCGTTTCGCCCTCGTAGGGCGCGAGCGTGCCGGACGCCGCCGCGGTCTCGAGCGCCCTTACGCTGGTCGTGCCGACCGCGACGATCCGGCCGCCGCGGCGCCTGGCGGCGCCGATCGCCTCGCAGGCCTGCGCGCTGACCGTGAGCCGTTCCACGTGCATCCGGTGCTCGGCCAGGTTCATCGCCCGCACGGGCTGGAACGTCCCGGCTCCGACGTGCAGCGTGACGAAGGTCGTCGAGACACCGGCCGCCCCGAGCGCCTGCAGCAGGTCGGCATCGAAGTGCAGCCCCGCCGTCGGGGCGGCCACCGCACCGGGGTGACGCGCGAAGACCGTCTGGTAACGCTCGAAATCCGCCTCCTCGGCCGGCCGCTCGAGGTACGGCGGAAGCGGCATCGTGCCGAGCCGGGCGAAGATGTCGCCCGGCTCGGCGCCGAACTCGAGAAGCCAGAAATCACCCTCGCGGCCCAGCACCGTCGCGGACTCTGCCGCCGGGTCGAGGTGCAGCCGGGCACCGGTGCGCGGTGGCTTGCTGGCGCGCAACTGCACCAGCGCCCGCCGCGGTCCGGTGATCCGCTCGAGCAGTATCTCGATCCGCCCGCCGGTGTCCTTGCGGCCGAACAGCCGCGCCGGGATCACCCGCGTGTCGTTGAACACCAGCAGGTCGCCGTCCCGCAGCAGGCCAGGCAGTTCGGCCATCCGCCGGTCGGCAATCACGCCGGTCGCGCCGTCGAGGTGCAGCAGCCGGCTGCCGCTGCGGCGCTCCGCCGGGAAACGCGCAATCAACTCCTCGGGCAGCTCGTATTGAAAGTCGCTCCGCAGCATCGGGCGCGCATGCTAGCAGAGCGCTCGCGCCCGCCCCTGCGGGTCACGTCCCGCCTCCGCCCGCCGCGGGCGCCGCCGACGGCCCGCTCAGACCGGGTCGCGCTTCGCCGATGGCGCAGCAGGCGGCGGCGGCGCAGGCGGCGGCACGGGAAGCGGGGGCCCGCCCATTGCTGGGACCTCGGGCACCATGACGTCGAGCTCGAGCCGCTTGCGATCCCGCAGGATCTCGAGCTCGAGCTTCTCGCCCGGCTGGTAGGACCTCAGGATTCGAAACGCATGCCCGGGGCTCTCCGGAACCCGGCCGTCGATCGAGAGCAGCACGTCGCCCTCTTCGAGCCTGAAGCTCGGGTCGCTCGGCGCGCGGACGACCAGCAGGCCGCGCTCGGCGCCGAAATAACGCCCCAGTTTCGGCGTGACCGTGACGAGCTCGAGCGAGCCGAAAGCCCGTTCCGGGACCAGCAGCCGCTCGAACTCCTTCAGGTTGAACTGCTCCTGCAACGGCGCGAGCCGCTCCCGCAGCACGCGCGCGATCGGCGGCTCGGCCGGCGCGGCGGTCAGCTCGGCCTTGCGGCGGGCGCCGTCGCGCAGGTACTCGACCTGCACGCGCTGTCCGGGCTCGACCGTGCGCATGAAATCCGTCAGGCGGGCGGCCGGCGGCGGCTCGCCGTTTCGGTCCAGGCGCACGCCGTCGACCGCGACGATCACGTCCCCGGCACGCAGGCCGGCCGCCTCGGCCGGGCCGCCCGGGCTCACGCCGTTGATCCGCACGCCTTCCCCGGGGGCCCCGCCGGTGGCGATGTTCACACCCAGCATCGCACCGCGCGGCTCGCCGTGTATGAACTTGACGATCTCCTGCGGCTGGTCGCCGTAGAGCCGCCTGCTCGTCTCGGCCACGTCGCGCGCGGCCTGGTCCAGCCTGGACCGGGCCTCGGCCAGGTCCTTCTCCAGTTGCGCGCGGTCCTCGGTCGCCGCCGCCACGGCCGTCGTCCAGGCGACCAGCACCCACCCGGTCAGCGCAAGCGCTGCCATTCTCTTCGCGGTTCGCATCGACTCGTTCCTCCCGCTCACAACATGATCCTCTGTGCCTCGACGTAGCGCAGCCGGACCAGCGCGTCCATGGCCTCGACCCGGTCCCGCCACAGCTGCGCCGAATCCCCGGGCCCACGGCCTGCATCGCCCAGCGACAACTGGTGATCCAGCCATTGCACCCTCGCCTCCAGCGAGTCGATCGGCACCGACGTATCCGCACGTCCGACGGCCGGCCTCGCGGGCATCACCGCGAGCAGCTGCTCGAGCTCCCTGGAGCGTCCCTTGAGTTCCTCGAGCGAGGCACGCGCTCCCGGGACGGCCCCGGGAGCGGCCAGCGACGGCGCCGGCCCGTCGGCAACGACGGGCCCCGGCTCGATGAACCGGCTGCCGAGCATGATCAGCATCGCCGCGACCGCGCTCCCTGCCACCACCCGGGCCTGGCGGCGGCCGCGCTCGCGGCGCCGTTCCCGCCGGGCCAACCGCTCGCGAACGCCTTCCCAACCCCCATGCAGCGGCGCGGCCGGCAGCCTCCGCAGGCGATCCGCCAGGTCCGCGGCCCGTGCCAGGTGCGCTGCGCACTCCGGGCACTGGTTCACGTGCCGTGCAACGTCGGCATCGACGGGTTCCCCGTCGCGCAGGCTCAGCAACTGGTCGATACGGGCATGCATTGCGTATGGACTCCGTCCGGCTCGAGCAGCTCGCGCAGGCGCTGATGGGCCCGGGCCAGCTGCGACTTGGAAAAACTCGGCGTACGCCCGAACAACCGGCCGATCTCGGCGTGCGTGAAACCCTCGACGTCGTGCAGCCAGACGACCAGCCGGGGCGTGTCCGCGAGCCGCGCCAGCGCGCGTTCGAGCTCCAGCTGTTCGGTCGGGCCGGCGGCGCGGCCGTCGCAATCCGCCTGCTGCAGCGAGTCCTCGATCTGCTGGTCGCTCAGCCAGCGCCGCGCACGGTGCAGCGGTGAGCGCAGGTACATCAGGCAGCGGTTGACGGCTATCCTGCGGGCCCAGCCCGCGAACGGGCCCCGGCCGTCGTACTGGTCGATGCTCTCGAGGATGCTGACGAACGCGTCCTGCGCCAGGTCCTCGGAGACGGCCCGCCAGGGCACGAGCCGTCGCACCAGTCGCGTGATACCGGGTTCCAGCGCGAGAAAGACGGCCTCGAGCGCGGCTTGCTCGCCGTCGCGCGCGCGGGCAATCAGCTCAGCTTCGAGGTCGGGCGCAAAAGCGGGCATATACCCACTTTGATGCGCGAAATCGGAAAAAGGTCGCGCGGTGGATCCCGCGACTCAACCGCCCGGCGCTGCGGCGGGCTGCACCGTCGAAACGACGCGACCCGATCCGGAGCCGCACTTGAACAGCGCGGATTCCTCGAGCCACTCGCGGTCCGGGTAGTAGGAGAACAGCAGCGCCCCGCCCTTCAACGTGTCGATGATCGTCTGGGCCATTTCCTTGCGCACGGCCGGGCAGCCCCAGCTGCGGCCGAGCCGCCCGAGCCGCTCGGCCACCGCCTCGCTGACATAGGGCGCCCCGTGCATCACGATCGCCCGCTCCATCGCCTTGTCGTTGAAACCGCGCTCGAGCCCGCGCAGCCGCAGCGAGTAGCCGTTGCTGCCGAAGTAGGTATCCGCCGTCTGGAACAGGCCGAGGCTCGACATCTTGCTGCCTTCGACGTTGGAGAAGCGCTCGGCGAAATGCCCGCCGGTGTTCCGCCCGTGCGCGACCAGTTCCTCGAACAGCAGACGGGCGCGCTGCAGGTCGAAGACCCAGAGTCGGGGCTCAGTCGAGGGCAGCGAGTAGTCGATGACCGCCAGGCGATCGAACGCCTCGAGCCTGCCCTGTTCGCGCGCGCAACGGGCCGCGCGCAGTGCAAGCGTGATGACCTCCGAATTCGCCGCGGGCGCCGCGGCCGCGAGCGAGGCCGCGAGCTCGTCCCCGGCGGAGCTCGGCGTCGAGAAGCTCAGGGCAAGGGCGGCAAGTGGCAGCAGCCATCGTCGCATTCAGGCAATCTCCCGTCGAAACGCCGTCGGCCGCTCGTGCGCGGACGAGCGAGCTCAGACCCGCGGCATTCTAAACGGTTCCGGCGAATTCCCGCCGCCTTTGGCCCGAAGCGCGACCGAAATTCGACCGCAACTGCGATATGCGTCCTAAACGCATGAAAATTGGAGACTTAATGTACACGGTCACTCGATCGGGTAAGCTTCCGCGTCCCGCGCCGGGATGGCGGAACTGGTAGACGCACCGGACTCAAAATCCGGCGGTGGCGACACCGTGAGGGTTCGATTCCCTCTCCCGGCACCACGCAACGAATCAGCGGCTCGCGGGCAACGACGGTTGCGGGGGCCGCTCCAGAGACAGAAATCCGTGGCAACGAGCACGACAGAGCTGCAGGGCGCGACCGCGCTGCCGGCCCGCTTCTACCTCGGTGCGCAGATGCTGGAGCTCGACCGGCGCAGGGTCCTTAAGCGTAGCTGGCAACTGGTCGGGCACTCGGGACTCGTCAGCGGCCCGGGCGATCACCTGGTGGACGAGGTCGCGGGCCTGCCCGTGCTGGTCGTCCGGGGCGAGGACGGCCGGCTGCGGGCATTCGCGAACGTCTGCCGGCATCGTGCGGGACCGCTCGCGGTCGGGAACGGCCGGGGCGCGACGTCTCTGCGCTGCATGTACCACGGCTGGACCTACGGGCTGGACGGCTGCCTGAAGCTGGCGCCGGAGATGCAGGACGCCGCGGATTTCCGCAAGGAGCAGATCCGGCTGCCCGGGCTTCGGGTCGCCGAATGGCAGGGCCTGGTGTTCGTGGACATCTCCGGCGAAGCCCCGGCGCTGGAAGTCGTCTACTCGGGCATCGTCGAGCGCATCCGACCGATCGAGCCCGCGGCGATGCGGTTCACGCGCCGCGACGTGTTCGAAGTCGGCTGCAACTGGAAGGTGTACGTCGACAACTTCCTAGAGGGCTATCACCTGCCCTACGTGCATCCCGGCCTGAGTCGCGTTCTGGACTACCGGGCCTATCACACCGAGCTGTTCGACTGGCACTCGCTGCAGCACTCGCCGCTGCGCGCGAACGACGGGATCTACGGCGACGGCGAAGCCTATTATTACTTCGTGTACCCCAACGTGATGCTGAACATCATGCCCGGGCGAATGCAGACGAACAGGGTGCGGCCGCTCGGTCCCGAGCGGTGCGCCGTGGAGTTCGACTATTACTACGCCCAGGATCCGGCGACGCTGGGCCGCATCGCCCGCGACCGCGAGTTCAGCGACGAGATCCAGCACGAGGACATTGCGATCTGCGAGGCGGTACAGAAGGGACTCGCGTCGGGTGCCTACGAGGCCGGAAGGCTGTGCCCGAAGCGCGAGAGCGGCGTGTGGCACTTTCACCAGCTGCTGCGCGACGCCTATCGCGACGAACCGGAAGCGTGCTGGTGAGCCGGGATCCTCGGCACGACGTGCTGTTCGAGCCGGTGCGCATCGGTCCGGTCGTGGCCCGCAACCGGTTCTTCCAGGTTCCCCACTGCAACGGGATGGGTCACGCGATGCCGGCGGCGCATGCCGCGATGCGGGAGGTAAAGGCCGAAGGCGGCTGGGCCGTGATCAGCACCGAAGAGTGCGAGATCCACCCCAGCGGCGACGTGTCGCCGTATGTCGAGGCGCGGCTATGGGACGACGGCGACATCCCGGCACATGCCTTGATGTGCGAGGCGGTGCACCGGCACGGCGCGCTCGCGGCGATCGAGTTGACGCACAACGGCCCGACCGCCTCGAACCTCTACAGCCGCGAAGTCGCGCTCGCGCCCTCGCACCAGCCGCTCAAGTACGGCTACCCGCAGCAGGCCCGCGCGATGGACCGCCGCGACATCGCCGAGTACCGGCGCTGGCACCGTGCCGCCGCGCTGCGGGCGATGCGCGCGGGCTTCGACATCGTCTATGTCTACGCGGGACACGACCTGTCGCTCGCGATGCACTTCCTGCAGCGCAGGCGCAACCAGCGCAGCGACGAATACGGCGGATCGCTCGAGAACCGCGCCCGGCTGCTGCGCGAGGTGCTCGAGGACACGCGCGAGGCCGTCGGGGAACGCTGCGCGGTCGCGCTGCGCTTCGCGACCGAGGAGTTCATGGGCCCGGACGGGGTCTGCTCCGCGACCGAGGCGCGCGAGCTCGTCCAGATGCTGGCGGAGCTGCCGGACCTCTGGGACGTCAACGTCGCGCCCTGGTACATGGACTCGCTCAGCTCGCGATTCGCCGGCGAGGGCGCCCAGCGACCGTTCATCGACTGGGTCAAGAGCTGCACCACGAAACCCGTGGTCGGCGTCGGGCGATTCACCTCGCCGGACACGATGGTGCAGCAGATCCGGCAGGGCGTCATGGACATGATCGGCGCCGCGCGGCCATCCATCGCCGATCCCTTCCTGCCGAAGAAGATCGACGAAGGCAGGTCGGATGAAATCCGCGAGTGCATAGGCTGCAACATCTGCGTCTCGGGCGACATGACGATCACGCCGATCCGCTGCACCCAGAACCCGACGATGGGTGAAGAGTGGCGCCGCGGCTGGCACCCGGAGCGGATCGAGCCGCGGCGGCGCGCGAGCCGCGTGCTGATTGTCGGCGGCGGGCCCGCCGGGCTCGAGGCCGCGCGCGCGCTCGGGCAGCGCGGCTACGAGGTCCATCTCGCCGAGGCCGACCGCGAACCCGGCGGACGGGTCACGCTGGAGGCGCGCCTGCCCGGCCTCGCGGAATGGGCCCGCGTCAGGGACTGGCGCCTCGGCAGGATCAATGCGTCTCCGAACGTCACCGTCTATCCAGGCAACAGGCTGGACTCCGCGGACGTGCTCGAGTTCGGCGCGGAGCGCGTCGTCGTCGCGACCGGCGCGCGGTGGCGCCGGGACGGGTTCGGACGCACGAACACGCGCCCGATACCGGGCCATGACTCAGGCTCGGTCCTGACGCCGGACGAGCTGCTCGGCGGAGTCGTGCCGCCGGGGCCGGTGCTGCTGTTCGACGACGATGGCTTCTACATGGGCAGCGTGCTCGCCGAACTGTTGCGGCGCAAAGGGCTCGAAGTGACGCTGGTGAGCCCCGAGGACACGATCGCGGCGTGGACGACCCACACGCTGGACTACCGCCACATCCAGAAACGCCTGCGCGAGCTGGAGGTGCGGCTCGTCACCGGCCACAACCTGGTCGGCATCGAGACCGGGTGCGCGCGGCTCGCCTGCGTCTACAGCGGACGGGAGCTGCTCGTTGACTGCGCCAGCGTGGTGCTGGTCTGCTCGCGCCTGCCCGAGGACTCGCTGTTCCACGAACTCACCGCCCGCGAGCCCGACTGGGCCGAAGCCGGAATCGAGTCGGTCGACCGGATCGGCGACTGCCTCGCCCCCGGCCTGATCGCGCATGCCGTCTACTCGGGTCACCGCTATGCCCGCGAGCTCGACGAGCCGTCGCCCGGCGACGTGCCGTTCCGGAGGGTGCGGGCTCCGCTCGATTGAGCGTTGCCCGCGTCGGCGGCGGCTTGCAAAGCCCGCGACACCGACACCATACTGCCGCGACACCGTCGCAATGGTCCGCGGCCGACTGGCCCGCAGCTGCCCTCACTTGAAATACTGCCCTCACTGCGGTCAACCGGTAGCACACAGGGTGCCGCCGGGCGACCATCTCCCGAGACACATCTGCACGGCCTGCGGTGCCGTCCACTATTCCAATCCGAAGATCGTCGCCGGCTGCGTGCCGGAGTACCAGGGCCGCCTGCTGCTCTGCCGCCGCGCGATCGAGCCGCGGCGCGGGTACTGGACGATTCCGGCCGGATTCATGGAAAACGGCGAGACCACGCAGGACGCCGCCCGCCGGGAATCCGTCGAGGAGGCGCTGGCCGACGTGGAGATCGGCTCGCTGCTCGCGGTCGTGCACGTGCTGCATGCGGACCAGGTCCACATGATGTTCCGGGCCCGGCTGCACGAGCCCCGGTTCGGCGTCGGGGCCGAGAGCCTGGAGGTGGGCCTGTACGACGAGACGGAGATCCCGTGGCAGGACATCGCCTTCCGCAGCGTGGATTTCGCGCTGAAGCGCTACCTGGAGGATCGCCGCCGGGGCGTCGAGGAGCATCACTTCACGGCGATCGACCTGCGCGGCCGCGGCTAGTCACTACCCGCGGAGCGCCGCTGTTTGGCACAATAGGCGGACCGTCGCCGCGCCGCTGCGTGGCCCCTTCTATTTTCTGCGGAGCGAGCTGATGACCTTCGTCGTCACGGAAAACTGCATCAAGTGCAAGTACATGGATTGCGTCGAGGTCTGCCCGGTGGACTGCTTCCACGAGGGCCCCAACATGCTGGTCATCGACCCGGACGAGTGCATCGACTGCACGCTCTGCGAACCGGAGTGTCCCGCCGAAGCGATTTTCTCCGAGGAGGAAGTCCCCTCGGGGCAGGAGCAGTTCACGGCGCTGAACGCCGAGCTCGCGCGTCAATGGCCGGTGATCACCGAGAAGAAAGAGGCCCCCGCGGACGCCAAGGAGTGGGACGGGCGCAGCGGCAAGCTGCAGTACCTGGAGCGCTGAGCCGCCCCCCGGGGGTATCAGCGTGATGCGCCGGCCACGTTACCGGGGCCGCTGATCGCCTTGACGAGCTGGGCGGGGGTCATGAAGCCGCCGATGTACTCGCCCGACTCGGTGAATATCGCCGGCGTGCCCTCGAGCCCGAGATCGTCGCCCAGCTCGTACTGGGTCTTGATCGAGGCCGCGTCGCACTTGGGGCTCTTGACGTCCTCGCCGCGCTTCGCGCGGGTCATCGCCTCCTTCCGATCCTTCGCGCACCAGACGGACTCCGACTTCCGCCACGACTCCGTGCCCGGTCCGGTACGCGGATACATCATGTAGCGCACCCTGACGCCGGCCTTGTTGATGTCGGCCATCTGGTTGTGGAACTTGCGGCAGAAGCCGCAGTCCACGTCGGTGAAGACGGTGACGGTCATCTTCGGGTCCGGCGGCGAGAAGATGATCATGTCCGCGCTGCTGGCCGCGGCCAGCGTCCGGGCGCGCGCCGCATTGCGCCGGGCGGCGGTGAGATTGCTCTGCGTCTCGAGGTCGTAGACGTTGCCACTCACGAGGTACTTCCCGTCCTCGCTCACGTACACGATCATCCCGCCGAGCGTGACTTCGTACAGCCCGTCGATCGGCGAGGAGGCGACGTCCTCGGCCTTCGCGCCCTGCAGCTTCTTCACGACCCTCGCGCGCACCTCGGCGGGCACCGGCGCCGTGCTGCCCGCGGCGGCCCGTGCCTTCGCGCCCTCGGCGGCGACCGGGGGAGCCACTGTGGAGAGGACGCCAGTGGCGGAAACGAGGACGATCAGCGGGAGAACTGTGCGCATGCTTGCTATCCGTGGATGTGTTCCGGGAGTCCGATGCCGCTCAGACCAGCAGGAGGGCGCGGGGTTCCGCGCGGCGCGGAAGTCTAGCAGAGCAGGCGCGGACGGGCCGGGGTACGGCGGCCGCGCCGACCTGGCGGCTCAGCCCCGGGGATGGTGCTCGCCGTGCAGGTCCTTCAGACGTTCCCGCGCGACGTGCGTGTAGATCTGGGTCGTGGACAGGTCACTGTGCCCGAGCAGCATCTGGACCACCCGCAGGTCGGCGCCGTGGTTCAGCAGATGCGTGGCGAAGGCGTGCCGCAGCGTGTGCGGCGAGAGGTCCTTCTCGACGCCGGCCTTGCGCGCGTAGCGCTTGATGATGTGCCAGAAGGCCTGGCGCGTCATGCGGTCGCCGCGCCGCGTCGGGAACAGGTAGTCGGTCTGGCGCTCGAGCAGGATCTCCCCACGCGGCCCCTGCATGAACTCGTGCAGCCACTGCTGGGCTTCCTCGCCCAGCGGTATCAGCCTCTCGCGGTCGCCCTTCCCGACGATGCGCAGCACGCCCTGGTTCAGATTGACCTGGGAAAGCTGCAGGTTGACCAGCTCCGACACGCGCAGGCCGGTGGCATAGAGCACTTCGAGCATGGTCCGGTCGCGATGTCCGAGGGGATCGCTCACGGCAGGAGCGGCCAACAGGGCCTCGACTTCCTCCTCCGTGAGCGATTTCGGCAACGTGCGGCCGATCTTCGGCATCGCGATCTGCGCGGTCGGATCCTCCCTGACGGCGCCGGTACGCAGCTGGTAGCGGTAGAAACGCCGGAAGCTGCTCAGTTGCCGCGCGGTCGAGCGCGGCCGGGCCCCCGCCTTGACCCGTGACGCCATGAACGCGAGGATGTCGCCGCGCCGCGCCGTGATCAGGTCCGTGCCGAGGTCTTCGAGCCAGCGCTCCAGCGCGGTCAGGTCGGCCCGGTAGGCTGCCAGCGTGTTCGGAGACAGGCCCCGTTCCATCCAGACGGCATCGAGGAAGCGGTCGATCGGACCGACCTCCCCGGGTCCACCATCTTCCCGGAGTTGCGCAGACCCTTTACTTTTCACTGGCTTGCTCATGTCACGTGCGTATCTCAGTGGAACGCAGTATGCGAGGCGGCGCCGGCTCCTGAACGTGACCCTCCTCACACCGCAGGGGCTCCGTTAACATAACTGGAACCAGTTCACAGAATGTGCGGGCCGGGCCCCACCCGGGACCGCGCGAGGAAACGCGCTCGATGTCTCGGTTCGGGGCGGGCCTGCTCAGGCTCGTTTACGGCATCTATGCCCTGCCCGTCTTTGCCGCGCTGCTGGTCCTCGCGACCGCGCTGGCGCTGCTGCTGCCCGGGCTGAAACTGCGGCGTCGCGTGACCCGCTCTTTCGCGCGGCTGGGACTCGCGGCGCTCCTGATCCGGCTGCGGGTCAACGGGCTCTCCCGGCTACCCGGCGGGTCCTGCGTGGTCGTCGCGAACCACTCCAGCTACCTCGATGGCATCGTGATGAAGGCGGCGCTGCCCCCGCGCTTCTCGTTCGTCATCAAGCAGGAAGCCCGGGCCGCCCCGCTGCTCGGGTTCCTGCTCCGGCGCATCGGCTCGGAGTTCGTCGACCGCAGCAGCCAGCAAGGCCGGCAGCGCGATGCCCGCCGGATGATGCGGCGCGCCGCCGAAGGTCACTCGCTGGTGTTCTTCCCGGAAGGCACGTTCGCCACGGAGCCGGGGCTCAAGCGTTTCCATACCGGCGCGTTCGCGACCGCAGCCCGTGCGGGGGTACCCGTCGTGCCATCGATCATCCATGGCGCGCGCAGGGCCTTGCCGAACCGCGCCGTCGTGCCGCGGCCCGGCGTGATCACGGTCGAGATCCTCGATCCGCTGGCGCCGGCGGATCACGGCGCGTCCGCCGAGGCGCTGCGCGACGCGGCCAGGCGGCAGATCGCCGCGCGCCTCGACGAACCGGACCTGCTGCATCCCTGAAGCCGCCCGCCCCCGGTCGGGCCCGGGCTACATGCTCCGGCGGTACTGTCCTCCGACCTCGTAGAGCGCGTGGGAGATGCTGCCGAGCGATGCCGCCTTGACCGTCTCCATCAGTTCCTCGAACACGTTGCCGCCCTCGGCCGCCGCGCGCTGCAATCGCTCGAGCGCGGCCGGGTGACGGTCGGCGTTGCGGTCGAGGAAGGCCCGCACCGCCTGCACCTGCGCACGCTTCTCCTGCTCGGTCGAGCGGATCAGCTCCGCGTTCATCAACTGCTCCCGGTCGTCGTGCCCGAGGAAGGTGTTGACGCCGACGATCGGCAGCGAACCGTCGTGCTTGCGGGTCTCGTAGTACAGGCTCTCTTCCTGGATGCGGCTGCGCTGGTACATGGTCTCCATCGCGCCGAGCACGCCGCCGCGCTCCGAGAGCCGGTCGAATTCCCTGTACACCGCCTCCTCCACCATGTCGGTCAGCTGGTCCAGCGCGAACGAGCCCTGCCAGACGTTCTGCGTCCTGTTGAGCCCGAGTTCCTTGTTGATGATCAGCTGTATCGCCACGGCCCGGCGCACTGACTCCTCGGTCGGCGTCGTGATCGCCTCGTCGTATGCGTTCGTATGCAGGCTGTTGCAGTTGTCCAGCAGCGCGTACAGCGCCTGCAAGGTCGTGCGTATGTCGTTGAACTGGATCTCCCGGGCGTGCAGGCTGCGGCCCGAGGTCTGGATGTGGTACTTCAGCATCTGCGACCGCGGCCCGCCGCCGTAGAGGTCGCGCATCGCGCGGGCCCAGACGCGGCGCGCGACCCGACCGATCACCGCGTACTCCGGGTCCATGCCGTTCGAGAAGAAGAACGACAGGTTCGGCGCGAAATCGTCGATGCCCATGCCGCGCGCCAGGTAGTACTCGACGATCGTGAACCCGTTCGCCAGCGTGAACGCGAGCTGCGTCACCGGGTTCGCCCCGGCCTCGGCGATGTGGTAGCCGGAGACCGAGACCGAGTAGAAGTTGCGGACCTTGTGGTCGATGAAGAACTGCTGGACGTCCCCCATCATCCGCAGCGCGAACTCCGTCGAGAAGATGCAGGTGTTCTGCGCCTGGTCCTCCTTCAGGATGTCGGCCTGCACGGTGCCCCGGACCTGCGACAGCGCGCCGGCGCGGATCTTCGCGTAGGTCTCGCGGTCCACGAGCTGCTCGCCGGTGACACCGAGCAGCCCCAGCCCGAAGCCATCGTTGCCGGCCGGCAGCTCGCCCTGGTAGCGGGGACGCGGACGGTCCCGGTAGAGCTCCGCGATGCGACGCTCGGCCTCTTCCCAGCGACCCTCGGCGCGCAGGTACCGCTCGACCTGCTGGTCCACCGCGGTGTTCATGAACATCGCGAGGATCATCGGCGCCGGCCCGTTGATCGTCATCGAGACCGAGGTCGTCGGCGCGCACAGGTCGAAGCCGGAATACAGCTTCTTCATGTCGTCCAGCGTGGCGATCGATACGCCGGAATTGCCGATGCGGCCGTAGATGTCGGGCCGCTCGTCCGGGTCCTCGCCGTAGAGCGTCGTCGAGTCGAAGGCCGTCGAGAGGCGCGCGGCGCCGTGTCCCGACGCCAGGTAATGGAATCGCCTGTTCGTCCGCTCCGGCCCGCCCTCGCCGGCGAACATCCGGGTCGGATCCTCCTCTTCGCGGCGGTAGGGATAGACGCCAGCCGTGTACGGATAGTGCCCCGGCAGGTGCTCCTTCAACAGGAACTCGAGCTGCTCGCCCCAGTCGCGGCTGCGCGGCACGGCGAGCTTCGGCACCTTGTTGTGACTGAGCGTCTCGGTGTAGTTGTCGCCACGGATCTCGCGTCCGCGAACGACGTAGCCGTATTCGTCGTCGGTGGCCGACTTCGCGACCGCGGGCCATTGCCGCAGCAGCGCGAGCGCCTCCGGACCCACCGCCTCGAGCGCGTCGTTGTACGCCTCGCGCAGCGTGGTCCGTGCCGCACTCGACGGGTCTGCCAGCGCCGCCTCGGCGTACGCATCGAACGGCTTCGGCAACCCGGGATCCTCGAGCAGGCGCAGCGACTCGTAGAGCCCGTGCGCGCGGCTCGCCGCCTCCGCCCGGTGCTGCAGGTCGTCGCGCGCACGGCGGCCGTTCGCGGCGATCTCGGCCAGGTAGCGGGTCCGCTGCCCCGGAATCAGCGCATCGTGGGCGGTGATCTCGACGGGCCCGGGATCGGCGACCTGCCAGCGGCCGGCCTCGCCGCCACCGCGGGCCACCGTCGCGTCGAGGCGCGCGCAGATCTCGCCGAACAGGCGATTCACGCCCGGATCGTTGAAGCGGCTCGCGATGGTCGGAAACACCGGCAGCCCGGAGTCCGGAAGCTTGAACTGCGCGTGGTTCCGCCGCCACTGCTTGCGCACGTCGCGCAGCGCGTCCTCGGCGCCGCGCTTCTCGAACTTGTTCAGCAC
>CAZKLS010000014.1:0-38712 GCA_964553405.1 uncultured Steroidobacteraceae bacterium | reverse complement strand
GCGGGAGAGGGTGCGCGCAGGGCGGGTGAGGGTCTCCGGATCCGTTCTGCACTACCCGCGATCCGCCAGTCACTACCCGCTCGCCCTACCCGCTATCCGCTAGTCACTACCCGCTCTTCCTATCCCCTACCCCCTATCCCCTATCCCCTTCCCCCTTCCGCACCGCCTCGAACAGCACGACGCCGGTTGCGACCGACACGTTCAGGCTCTCCACCGAGCCCGCCATCGGAATCGAGACCAGCTGGTCGCAGTTCTCGCGGGTCAGGCGACGGAGCCCCTGGCCCTCTGCACCCATCACCAGCGCCAGCGGGCCGCGAAGGTCGGTGCCGTAGATCGTGCGCTCGCCGTCGGCGTCGAGGCCGACCAGCCACAGGCCACGCGAACGCAGGTCGCGAAGCGTCCTGGCCAGGTTGACGACGGCGATGAACGGCACGGCGTCGGCGGCGCCGGCCGCCACCTTGCGCACGACCGGCGTCAGCCCGACGGCGCGGTCGCGCGGCGCCAGCACCGCGTGGACGCCGGCGGCGTCGGCGGAACGCAGGCAGGCGCCGAGGTTGTGCGGGTCCTGCAGACCGTCGAGCACCAGCAGCAATGGCGGGCCCTCGGCAGCGGCCAGCGCCTCTTCGAGTTGCGTCTCCGGGTCGCCACTGCGCGGCAGCACCTCGGCCACCGCGCCCTGGTGGCGCTGGCCCTCGGCCAGTCGGTCCAGCGTCGCCGCGTCCGCCTCCAGCACCGCGATTCCGGCTTTCTGCGCGAGCTGCTGGAGCTCCGCGAGCCGTCCCGCCGAGCGGCCGGCCGCGAGGTGCACGCGCTTCACGCGCCCCGGGCTGCGAACGAGCAGCAGTCGGACGGCGTGGATGCCGCAGGCGATCGTCTGCCTCATGCCCGCCGCCGTCCCTTCTGCCGCGGCCGGCGGGCGCGGCGGTCCGACGCCGGCGCCTCGGCCATCTCGAAGTCCACCCGGCGCTCGTCCAGCGATACGTTGATGACCCGCACGCGCAGGCGGTCGCCGAGCTTGAACACACGGCCGGAATTGCGACCCACCATCCGCAGCCCGGAGCGGTCCCGGGCGAAGTATTCCTCGCCGAGCGCCGAGACATGTACCAGGCCGTCCACCTGCAGCCCCTCGAGCTGCACGAACAGCCCGAAATCCGTCACGCCGGACACGATTCCCGGGAACTCCTCGCCGACCCGATCCTGCATGTAGTAGCACTTGAGCCAGTTGACCGCGCTGCGGGTGGCCTCGTCGGCACGCCGCTCGCGCAGCGAGCACTCCTGCCCGAGCAGCGGGAAGGGCCCATGCCAGGCGACGAGTTCCTGAGGATCGCCCTGCCGCAGCACCTGCCGGATCCCGCGATGGACCACCAGGTCCGGGTAACGACGTATCGGCGAGGTGAAATGCGCGTAGTGCTCGAGCGCGAGGCCGAAATGCCCGATGTTGCCGGGCTGGTACACGGCCTGGGGCATCGAGCGGATCACGGCCGTGGCGATCAGCGGAGCGTCGGGCCGGTCGCCGAGCTGCTGCAGCAGCTCGCGCAGGTGCTCGGGTCTCACGTCCTCGGCCGGTGGCAGCCAGAGGCCGAACTCGCGCAGGAACTGCCGCAGCGACTCCAGCCGGTCCGGCTCGGGCAGGCCGTGCACACGGTACAGCGTCGGGACCCGGTGGCGGTCCAGGAAACGGGCCGCGGCGACGTTGGCCGCGATCATGCATTCCTCGATCACCCGGTGCGCGTCGTTGCGAGGCTGCTCGACCAGCGCGGCGATCCGCCCTTCCTCGTCGAAGTGCAGCTTCAGCTCGGGCGTGTCGAGCTCCAGCGCGCCGCGCCCGGCCCGTGCCCGGATCAACGAACGGTACACCCCGTGCAGGGCCAGCAGGCGCTCGCTCAGCGGCGCCAGTCGTGGCGGGGGCGGCGCGGATGGCCGCTCGAGGAACGCGCCGACGTCCCGATAGGTCAGCCTGGCCGCGGAGCGCATCACTCCCTCGAAAAACCTCGAGCGCGTGATGCGGCCGTCGTCCGCGACCCGCAGCTCCGCGCACAGGCAGAGCCGGTCCTGCTCCGGCACGAGCGAGCAGAGCCCGTTCGAAAGCGCTTCCGGCAGCATCGGCAGCACGCGGTTCGGGAAGTACACCGACGTCGCGCGATTGCGCGCCTCGAGGTCGAGCGCGTCGCCGGGCGTCACGTAGTGCCCCACGTCGGCGATCGCGACGATCAGCCGCCAGCCGCCCCGGGCGCGCTCGCAGTAGACCGCGTCGTCGTAGTCGCGCGCATCGTCGCCGTCGATCGTCACCAGCGCGAGACCCCTCAGGTCCTCCCGCCCCTCGACGGCCGCCTGCGGGATGCTGCCGCCGAAGGACTCGGCCAGCACCATCGCCGGGTCCGGAAACTCGAACGGCAGGCCGAAGGAGTGGATCGCGATCTCCGTCTCCATCCCGGGCGCGCCGTGCTCGCCGAGGATCCGGGTCACCCGGCCGACCGGCTGCTCGGTGCGGCTCGGCTGCCGGGTCAGCTCGACGATGACGATCTGGCCGTCGGTGGCTCCGCCGCGCTCCCCGGTGGGGACCAGCACGCGATGCGTGATGCGGGGGTTGTCCGGCAGCAGGTATGCGATGCCGAATTCCTCGTGCAGCCGCCCGACGACCTCGCGGGTCCGCCGCTCCAGCACCTCGACGACTGTCGCCTGGGGCCGACCCCGGAACCGACCCTCGATGCGCACGGCGACCCGGTCGCCATGCATCAGCTCGCGCATCTGCTGCGCGGGCAGGTAGAGCGATGGCGAGCCGTCGTCCGGCAGCACCGACCCGTCCCCGCTGCGGTGCGCCTGGACGACGCCGACGATCAGGCCCGGCAGGCGCTCGCGCAGGCAGTACTGCCCACGGCGGTTCTGCACGAGCTCTCCGCGCCGCACGAGCGCGGCGAGCTGGTCCCGGGCCTCGGCGGCCGCCGAGGCACCGAGCCCCGCGATGACCTCCTCCAGCCGCAGCGGTCGCCCGGCCTCTCTGAGCCGCTGCAGCAGCGCCTGCTCCCCGGCCAGCGACCCTCGCGTGAACGCGCGCGGCCGCCGCTTACCCGCAGAACCGCTCGTAACCCGTCTGCCGCGATCTTTTCTCATTCGTCCTTCGTTTGACAGTCCGCGGGACCGTCAGTAAATTGCGCGGCCTTCGAGGCGACCTTGGGTCGCTCCGCAGACCTGCCCAGGTGGCGGAATTGGTAGACGCACTAGTTTCAGGTACTAGCGGGTAACACCGTGGAGGTTCGAGTCCTCTCCTGGGCACCATTCAAGCTCCCCGTCACGGAGCGCCTGCGCGCGCCGCGCGGCACCAGGCCGCGCCACGCGCCCCCGGACCTCAGTCGAAAGGATGCCGCAGCACGATCGTGTCGGCGCGGTCGGGACCCGTCGATACGAGGTCTATAGGCACGCCGGCGAGCTCCTCGATCCGCGCCAGGTAACGGCGGGCGTTCTCGGGCAGGCGGCCGAACTCAGTGATGCCGCAGGTGGATTCGGCCCAGCCCGGCAGGCTCTCGTAGACCGGCGTGCACTCGGAATAGCGGTGCGTGAGCAGCGGCGGGTCGTCGCTCACGGCGCCGTCGATCGAATAGCCGGTGCAGACCTGGATACTGTCGAGTCCGTCGAGCACGTCGAGCTTCGTGACGCCCAGGCTCGAGATGCTGTTGTGCACGACCGCACGACGCAGCGCCACGGCGTCGAACCAGCCACAGCGGCGGGGTCGTCCGGTCACCGCGCCGAACTCGTGCCCCACCCGCGCCAGGTGCTCGCCGTTCGAATCGAACAGCTCGGTGGGGAACGGCCCGGCGCCGACCCGCGTCGTGTACGCCTTGACGATGCCCAGCACCGCGTCGATGTCGCGCGGACCGAGACCGGTGCCGACCGCCGCCTCGCCGGCCGTCGTGTTCGACGACGTCACGAACGGGTAGGTACCCACGTCCACGTCGAGCAGCGCGCCCTGCGCACCCTCGAACAGCAGGTTGCCGCCGGAGCCCATCTGCACGCGCAGCAGCCCGGTCACGTCGGCGACCAGCGGCTGGATGCGGGCCGCCTGGGCGACGAGGTCCTCGAGCACGGTCTGGAAGTCCACCTGCTCGGCGCTGAAATAGCGGCTCAGCATGAAGTTGTGGTAGTCGAGGATCTCGCCCAGCCGCGCAGCCAGCCGGTCTCGCTGGAACAGGTCGGCGACGCGCACCGCGCGGCGTCCGACCTTGTCCTCGTAGGCCGGGCCGATGCCGCGCCCGGTCGTGCCGATCGCGTTGATGCCCCGGGCCCGCTCCCGCGCACGGTCCAGCGCGATGTGCGAGGGCAGGATCAGCGCGCAGTTCGGGCTGATCCGCAGTCGCTCGAACACCGGCACGTTCCGCTGCACCAGCGCATCCGCCTCGCGCAGGAATGCGTCCAGCGACAACACGACGCCGTTGCCGATCAGGCATTGCACGCCCGGATGCAGGATGCCGGACGGTATCAGCGAGAGCACCGTCTTCGCGCCGGCGATGACCAGCGTGTGCCCCGCGTTGTGACCGCCCTGGAAACGCACGACGGCCGCGGCGCGCTCCGTCAGCAGGTCGACGATCTTGCCCTTGCCTTCGTCGCCCCACTGGGCCCCGATCACGACGAGGTTCTTGCCCATCAGAAACCTTCCCGGACGCCTTCAGCCGGAATTACGCACGAAATACAGCAGCACGGCCCCGGCGATCATGCTGGCGAGCCCTGCGACGCGCAAGGTCCGCTCGTCCATCTGCGACAGCCGCAGCATCGTCACTTTCATGCCCTTCGGATTGAGGAACGGCATGATCCCTTCGAGCACGAGGTACAGGGCGAACGCCGCCCAGAGGTCGCTCCAGTCCATTGCGCCCGGCCGGCGGGCCGCGTCAGCGGCCCGAGTCCTTCAGGTACTTGAAGAACTCACCTTCGGGCTCGATCACCATCACGTCCCCCTGCTGGCCTAGCGACTTCCTGTAAGCCTGCAGGCCACGGTAGAAGGAGTAGAACTCTGGGTTGCGGCCATAGGCGCGCGCGTAGATGTCCGCAGCCGCCTCGTCGCCCTCGCCGCGCAGGATCTCCGCCTCCCGGTACGCCTCGGCGAGGATCTCGGTGCGCTGGCGGTCGGCCTCGGCGCGGGTCCGCTCGGAAACCGCGGCGCCCTCGGCGCGCAGCTGCGCGGCCTGTCGAGCGAAGTCCTGGCGCATGCGGTTGTACACCGACTCGCTGACTTCCTCGGGCAGGTCGATGGTCTTGACGCGGACGTCCACCAGCGTGACGCCGAGGCCGGCGAACTTCGGTCCGGCGATCTTCTCGACTTCGCCGACGAACTCGCTGCGCTCGGCCGCGACCACCTGCTGCAGCGTGCGCTGCGCGATCACGCCCTTGATGCCGTCCTTGACGATTTCGCCGAGCCGGCGGTTGGCCACTTCCTCGTTGCCACCCCCGGTCGCGATGTAGAACCGCCCGACGTCGGAGATGCGCCACTTCACGAAGAAGTTGATCTTCAGGATCTTGCCTTCGCTGGTCAGGAACTGCTCCGAGGGGTAGTCGCGCGTCAGCACCCGCCCGTCGAACTTGCGGACGTTGTTGACGAACGGGATCTGGAAGTGCAGGCCCGGCCCGTAGTCGGTGCGCACGATCTCGCCGAACCTGAACTTGATCGCGAGCTCGGTCTGGTGGACCGTGAACGCCGCCATCGAGACGGCGACGGCGACGAAGCCGAGCAGGATCGCCAGCAGGTATCCCCGGTTGCTCATCAGCGCGTCCCCCGGTCCCGTCGCGGCTCACCCATGTCGGGGGCCGGTTGTGTCGTTTCCGCGTCCCGCGTCTGCAGCGACGTGCCCTGGCGCTGTTCATCCAGCGTGAGCATCGGCGCGCGACGCTCGGTCAGCTTGTCGAGCGGCAGGTAGATCAGGTTGCCGGGACCCTCGGCGTCGACCAGCACCTTGCTGGTGTTGGCCAGCACCTCCTCGATGGTCTCGTAATAAAGGCGCTGGCGCGTCACGCCCGGCGCCCGCTCGTAGGCGTCCAGCAGCTTCGAGAAGCGTGCCGCCTCGCCTTCCGCGTCGGCCACCATCCGCGCGCGGTACGCCTGTGCGTCCTGGACCTGGCGCGAGGCCGAGCCCTGCGCCTTGGGCAGGATGTCGTTCGAGTAGGCCTGCGCCTCGAGCGCGAGCCGCTCGCGATCCTCGCGGGCCTTGATCGCGTCGCGCTGCGCGGACTGCACCTGGTCCGGGACGTTGACGCCCTGCAGGTTCACGGTCGTGACCTCGATGCCGGTCTGGTAGGAGTCCAGCGTGCGCTGGATCAGCTCGCGGGTACGGGTCGCGATCTCCTGGCGCCCCTCCTCGAGCACGAAGTCGAGCTTGCTGCGCCCGACGATCTCGCGGATCGCGCTCTCGCTGACTTCGCCGACCGTGTCCTCCGGGTCGCGAACCTTGTAGGCGAACGCCACGGGCTCTGCCCGCCGGTACTGGACCGAGATGTCGATGTCCACCAGGTTCTCGTCCGAGGTGAGCATGCGCGTCTGGTCGCTGAAGCTCTCGATGGACTCGACGTTGATCAGTTCGCGCGCCTCGACGGGCCAGGGCAGGTGCCAGCGCAGGCCGGGCTCGGTCGTGGCCGTGTACTTGCCGAAGCGGGTGACCAGCGCGCGCTCGGCCGCGTCCACCTTGTACAGGCCCGTCGCCATCCAGATGGCGAGCAGCACCAGCAGCACCGTGCCGAAGCCGAAGCCCCGCATCGCCGCACCTCGGCCGCCGCCACCGGCGCCACCGCCCGCGTCGCCGCCTCGACCGCCGCCGAACACGCCCGCGAGCCGTCTCTGCAGGTTCCTCAATACCTCGTCCAGGTCGGCCGCGCCCCGGTCGGGGCGGTTGCCCCAGGGATTGCGGTTCCTGCCCGGTTCGTTCCAGGCCATATGATCGGCTGCTCCGGAGTCTGTGGTTAAGGGTCGTGGACCCTGGATGGACGCAGCGCGGGATCCAGTCATCCCGCTGCGCTCGCTGTCTTCAAGAGGCTCGATTGTAGGAACGGCTCGTCGCCCACACAAGGCGAACCATCCGCAGGCAGTTCGACGTCGTCCTCGCGGCAGATTCGCTCGAGGTCGTGCCGCCGCAGGCTGACCTCGAGTTCGCAGCTGCCATCCTCGAGCTGGCGTTGCGCCATCACGGCACCCGCCGCGAACAGCCGCGCCCGCGCCCGGCCGGCCCTCGCGGGAATGCGTAGCACGCAATGGCACAGGTCGCTGCCAAGATGCAGGTGCAGCGCCTCGCGCAGCAGGTCGAGGCCGGCGCCGCTGTGCGCCGACAGCCAGACCCGGTCCGGGCGGCCCTCGGCATCGAACTCGCAGTGCGGCGCCTCGCCGGTGCGATCGATCTTGTTGTAGACCGCGATCTGCGGCACCGACTCCGCGCCGATCGACTCGAGCACCTCGTTCACCTGCGCGACCCGTTCCGCGCGCTCGGGGTCGGCGGCATCGATGACGTGCAGCAGCAGGTCCGCATCACGCGCCTCCTGCAGCGTCGAACGGAATGCCGCGACCAGCTCGTGCGGCAGGTCCCGGACGAAGCCGACCGTGTCCGCCACGACGATCTCCAGGCCCGGCGCGAGCGGCAGGCGGCGAACCGTCGGATCCAGCGTGGCGAACAGCTGGTCGGCCGCATAGACCTGCGCCGAAGTGAGCGCGTTGAAAAGCGTGGACTTGCCGGCGTTCGTGTAGCCGACCAGCGCGACGGTCGGCACCATTGCGCGCTGGCGCTCGCGCCGCGTCGTCTCGCGTTGCACCAGCACCCGGTCCAGCCGGTCGTTGAGTGTCTTGATCCTCCGGCCGATCAGTCGCCGGTCCGTCTCGAGCTGCGTCTCGCCCGGGCCACGCAGGCCGATGCCGCCCTTCTGGCGCTCGAGGTG
This sequence comes from uncultured Steroidobacteraceae bacterium, assembly GCA_964553405.1. GTDB lineage: Bacteria > Pseudomonadota > Gammaproteobacteria > Steroidobacterales > Steroidobacteraceae > DATIRA01. The sequence goes on along the minus strand of CAZKLS010000014.1, from coordinate 30,810 downwards.
GGTCCAGCCCCGCACCAGGCGCGTGGCGACGTGCTTCAGTTGCGCGAGTTCCACCTGCAGCTTGCCCTCGAAGCTGCGCGCACGCTGGGAGAAGATGTCGAGGATCAGGCCGCTGCGGTCGAGGACCCGGCACTCCAGCTCGCGCTCGAGGTTGCGCTCCTGGCTGGGCGTCAGCGCATGGTCCACGACCACGAGGTCCGCCTGGGCGGCAACGATGCGCTGCCGGATTTCCTGGACCTTCCCGCTGCCGATCAGGTAACGCGGCTCCGCGGTCTTGCGAGCGACCGTGATGACCTCGAGAACCTCGGCGCCCGCCGAGCGCGCCAGCGCGGTGAACTCCTCGACACGGTCAGGCTCCGGGGGGTGCCCGAAACCGATGCACACGAGGATCGCGCGTTCGCCGCTACTCGGCCGTTCGAACAATTAGTGCTGACCTCGGTGCCGGCAGGCGCGCTCAGTCGGAGGCGCCGCCCTCGGCCGGCGGTTCCTCGTCGCCCATCGGAAGCCGGACGTTGCGTGCCGGCACGACGGTCGAGATCGCGTGCTTGTAAACCATCTGGCTGACGCTGTTGCGCAGCAGCACGACGAACTGGTCGAAGGAGTCGATCTGGCCCTGAAGCTTGATGCCGTTGACCAGGTAAATGGACACGGGCACCCGCTCCTTACGCAGCGCGTTCAGGAAAGGATCCTGCAGGGACTGGCCCTTGGCCATGGCTACTTCTCCATCTTCTGGTTTTTTCCGCAGTCGTCCCGCCGCGCGATCTTCCTTGAGAGGCTCAATCCCCTACCGCTGGCAGCACCGGCGGGCCAGGACCGGGCGAGTCTAACACAAGCCCCGCGTCCCTCACGGGCAGGCCTCGCTCAAGACCGCCCGGACGGGATTTAGTTCCCGGTCGCCCGGGTCCCGCACCCATTCCAGCCCCTGCTCCGACCGCAGCCAGGTCAGTTGCCGCTTGGCCAGCTGGCGCGTCGCGCGCGCGGCGTCCTCGACCGCGTCCTCGAGCCCTCGCTGACCCGCCAGGTGGGCCCACAGTTGCCGGTACCCGACGGCCCGGATGCTCGGCAGTTCCGGGCCCAGGTCGCCGCGGGCGAACAGGCGGCGCACCTCGTCGAGCAACCCCGCCTGCATCATCCCGTCGAGCCGCGAGGCGATGCGGCGGTACAGCTCCTCCCGGGGGCAGGGCATCAGCGCGAAGGCCCGGAACCGGTAGCGGGACGGCACCGCCTGCCGCTGCAGGCTCGACAGCGGCTGGCCGGTCAGTTCGAGCACCTCGAGCGCGCGCTGGATCCGCTGCGCATCCGCCGGGCGGATGCGCGCCGCAGCCTCCGGGTCCCGGCTCGCGAGTTCCCGGTGCAGCGCGGGCCAGCCGAGCTCCCGGGCGCGACGATCGATCTGTTCGCGCAGCGCGGGGTCCGCTTGCGGCAGCGGCGCCAGGCCCCGGACCAGCGAACGGAAATAGAGCATCGTGCCGCCGACGAGCAGGGGGACTCGACCCCGGCCGCGGATTTCCTCGATCAGTTGCGTCGCGTCGCGCCGGAACCGGCCGGCCGAGTAGGCCTCGGCCGGATCGCAGACGTCGATCAGGTGATGCGGGATTTCGCCGCGCACCGCGGCCGGCGGCTTCGAGGTCCCGATGTCCATGCCGCGGTAGACCAGCGCCGAATCGACGCTGACGATCTCGACCGGGAACTCGCGCGCCAGCACCAGGGCGAGGTCCGACTTCCCCGAGCAGGTCGGTCCCATCAGCAGGACCGCGTCCGGCCGATCCCGCCCTGCCGCCGTCATCGACCGCGCAGGAACAGCCGGTCCAGCTCGTCCATGCCGAGGAAGGACCAGGTGGGCCGGCCGTGTACGCACTGGTCGGCGCGCGAAGTGCGCTCCATCTCCCGCAGCAGCGCGTCCATTTCCGCGACGGTGAGCCGCCGGTTCGCGCGCACCGCCTGGTGGCAGGCCATCGTGCCGAGCGCACGCTCCAGGAACTGCTCGGCGCCGCCGCCGTGCTCGCCCAGCCCGGCCAGCAGGTCGCGCAACAGCGTCGCGGGATCGGCCGAAGGCAGCAGCGCCGGCACGGACCGCAGCATCAGCTGCCCGGGCCCGCTGCGCGTGAGCTCGAGACCGAGCTCGCCGAGCAGGCCGGCATTGGTCTCGGCCAGCTCTGCCTCCGCGACCGAGACGTTCACAGCAATCGGCACCAGCAGCGGCTGGGTCGCGACCCGGTGCATCGCGAAAGCCTGCTTGAGTCGCTCGTAGACCGTTCGTTCATGGGCGGCGTGCATGTCCACCAGCACCAGGCCACCGGGCGCCTGGGCGAGGATGTAGACGCCGTGCAGCTGCGCGATCGCGTAGCCGAGCGGATGCTCGACGGCGGATTCGCCGGCCTCACGGACGGCATCCTGGGTGCCGCTGCCATCCGCCGCGTTCCAGGCCCCCGGCGCGGCCGGCTGCTGGCCGAGCGCCTGGTACAGCTCGAGCGCCGAGGTCGCCGGACCCGCAGGCCCTGCCGGGCTGCCCGTCTCGAACCGGGCGGCCGGTATCGAACGAGCGACCTCGCCGGCCGGCCGGGTCTCGGCCAGCGCCCGCTCGAGCGTCCGCAACAGGTAATCGTGGACGAGCCCCGGCTCGCGGAAGCGGACCTCGAGCTTCTGTGGATGCGCGTTCACGTCCACGCGTGCCGGGTCCATCTCCAGGTACAGCACGTAGGCGGGCTGGCGGCCGTGGAACAGCACGTCGCGGTAGGCGAGGCGCACCGCGCTCGCGACCAGCTTGTCCCGGAGCGGCCGGCCGTTCAGGAAGAAGTACTGCTGATCGGCCTGGCTCCGCGCGTAGGTCGGCAGGCAGAACCAGCCCGCGAGCCGCAGGCCTGCGCCTTCGTGCTGCAGCTTCAGCGCGTTGCGGAGAAAGTCCTCGCCGAGAATCGCGGCGACGCGTGCATCCTGCTGCTGCTCGTCGGCCGCGGCCGGAAAATCCGCGAGTACCCGCTTGCCGGAAGACAGTCGGAAGCCGACGTCGAAGCGGCTGAGCGCGAGCCGCTCGACCAGCCGCTGAATCTGCTGCAGCTCGGTGCGCGCGCTGCGCAGGAACTTCCGCCGCGCCGGCACGTTGAAGAAGAGGTCACGCACCTCGACCGTCGTGCCCGGCGGATGCGGCTGCGGCGTCGGACCCTGGATCGCTCCGTCGGCTGCGGCGACCGACTGCGCCACCGGGGACCCGGACGGTCGCGACACGATCCGCACCCGCGAGACCGAAGCGATGCTCGGCAAGGCCTCGCCGCGGAAGCCGAGCGTACGGACGGCCTCGAGGTCCTCGATGCGCACGAGCTTGCTGGTCGCATGCCGCGCCAGCGCCAGCACCAGTTCATCGGGCTCGATGCCCGAGCCGTCGTCGCGAACGCGGCACAGCGCGGCGCCGCCCTCCTCGACTTCGACCGATACCGATCGGGCCCCGGCGTCCAGGCTGTTCTCGACCAGTTCCTTGACGATCGAGGCCGGGCGCTCGACGACTTCGCCGGCGGCGATCTGGTGGACCAGCTGTTCGGGGAGGACGCGAATCGGCATCGACAACGAGGTACCTCGCGGGGGGACGCGAGGATAGCAAAGCGGCGCGGGATCAGCGGCCGGCGACCGCCTGCGGTGGCAGCTGGCCGCCGTTGCGGCGCGCCGCGGCGAGCGCTGCGACCCTGGTCCCGGGCGGCGGGTTGTCGTAGAAGTACCCGCGCACCCCTTCATGGATCGCCGACGCGATGCGCTTCTGCTCGCCCGGATCGCGCAGCCGACGCTCGTCCGCCGCGTTCGAGATGAAGGCCGTCTCGACCAGCATCGAGGGAATGTCCGGTGACTTGAGCACGACGAACCCCGCGTGGCGCACGCGGCTGCCGTGTACCCGGCCGACAGAGCTCAGGGACCTGAGCACGCGGGACGCCGCCTCGACGCTGTCGCTCACCGCCTCCTTCTGCGTCACGTCGAGCAGCACGGAAGCCAGCACGTCGTTCTTGTCGTCGAGCGACACCCCGCCGATCAGGTCGGCGGCATTCTCGCGCTCGGCCAGCCAGCGGGAAGCCTCGTCGCTCGCACCCCTGAGCGAGAGCACGTACACCGAGGAGCCGCGCACGCTGCGGTCCTTGACCGCGTCGGCGTGCACGGACACGAACATGTCCGCGCCGTGCTCGCGCGCCTTGCGAATGCGCCCGCGCAGCGAGATGAAGTGATCGCCGTTGCGCACCAGCACGGCACGCATCCCGTCCTCCGCATCGATCGCCTCGGCGAGCCGCTTCGCGATCGCCAGCGTGATGTCCTTCTCACGGGTGCCGCCGCGGCCGATCGCGCCAGGGTCCTGGCCTCCGTGTCCCGCGTCGACCGCGATGACCAGGTCGCGGCCCCGGACCGCCGCCGGCACGCTCTTGACCGGCTGCTCGGGCCGGGGCGCGTGCGATCCGACGCTTTCGGCAGCGGCCGCCAGCACCTGCTTGCCCGTCGGCGCCTGGGGCAGCGCCGCCCCGGGCGGCGCCAGGTCCACGACCAGCCGCGCGCCGACCGGTCCGTCGGCGTCGATCACGAAACTGTTGACCTTGCGCGCCCCGTCGAGGTCCAGCACCAGCCGCAGGACTTCGTTGGGCTGCCGACCCGAGCGCAGCGCCTTGACGGGCCCCCGGAGCTCGACCGACTGCTCGGGCACGCCGAGTTCTCCGCCGTGCAGATCGATGACCACCCGGTCCGGGTTCTCGAGCGTGAAGACCGCGTGCCTGGCCGGCGCCGAGAGATCGAGCACGACGCGGGTTCCCTCCGCGTCCGACCAGATCCGTACGTCGTTGACCTGCGTCGCCGCGAACGACGACCCGGATGGCAGCGACAGCGGCGCGGCCAGCACCAGGCAACACAGGATCCAGCTGAGGGTACGCCGCGCCATGCGACGTAATCTACTCTGCTTCAGGAGTTAATTTCAATGAAATTATAAAGATACGCTGGAATCGTCAGTCGCCGTCTAGATGCCGGCCATCAGCTGCCGGCCACGAGGCGTCAACGCACGGAACACGAAGGCCCGACCGAGGCCGTCGTAGCTCACCTCTACCATCAGGTCCAGCGACCCCAGCCGCTCCCCACCCTTGTCGGGCCATTCGACCAGTACGATCGCGCCGGGCCTGACGAAATCGCGGTAGCCGAGATCCTCGAGCTGGTCCGGATCCTCGAGCCTATAGAGGTCGCAGTGATAAACGTCGCGATCGCCGCAACGATAGGGCTCCACCAGCGCATACGTCGGGCTGCGCACGGGCCCGGCGTGCCCGAGGGCCGCGAGCACGCCCGCCACCAGCGTGGTCTTGCCGGCGCCGAGCTCGCCGGTCAGCCCGACCACGATGCCCGAGTCCCGCCGCTCGGCGAGCAGCGCCTTGCCGAGCCGCGCCCCGAGCGCACGTGTCTGCTCGTCGGAGGCCGCCGCGAGACGCAGGCTGCTCAGGGATTCACGCAAGCGCGGACCTGTCTGATCACGTCGCCCGCGAGCATCCCGCGCTCGCCGCGCCGGGCCGCGAGGTCACCGGCTTGCGCGTGAACGAATACGCCGGCTGCCGCGGCCAGTTCGAGATCGCCGCACTGCACCGCGATGCCGGCGATGACCCCGGTCAGCACGTCGCCCATGCCGGCCACCGCCATGCCTGGATTGCCGCGGTCGCACAGCGCCGGCGTCGCGTCCGCGGCCTGCACGATGCTGCCCGCGCCCTTCAATACCACCGTCCCGCCCCTGCGGGACTGAAGCTCGCGGGCGGCAGCGAGACGATCCTGCTGCACGGCTGAACCCGACGCGAGCCCGAGCAGGCGCGCCGCCTCACCCGGGTGCGGCGTCAGCACCCAGTCGTCGCGTCGCTGCTCACGTTCCGCCAGCAGGTTCAGCGCATCGGCATCTACGATCATCGGTATTCCGCTCGCGAGCGCGGCGTCGAGCACCTTGCGCGACCAATCGCCCTGGCCGAGTCCCGGCCCGACGGCAAGCAGGCTCGCGCGAGCGAGCGGCGCGCGCAGGTCGTCGGGGCCGGCAATCGCCGCGCACATCAGCTCCGGGCGCTGCGCGACCGCGCCGGCGTTGTCGGGATGGACGGCGACCGTCACGAGCCCGGCGCCGGCGCGCAATGCCGCCTCGCCCGCAAGCCGCGGCGCACCGGGCATCCCCGGCCCGCCGCCGATCACCAGCACGTGCCCGAACAGCCCCTTGTGCGCGGCGCGCGATCTGCGCGGCAGCGCCAGCGCGACCGCCGACTCGTCGATCAGCTCCGCCGCGAGTGGCACGCCATCATAGGTTCCCGTCGGAACGCCGAGCCCGTCGAAGGCGAGATGCCCGGTGCAGTCCGGTCCCTCGCCGAGATAGCAGCCGATCTTGCGCCCGATGAAGCTGACCGTCAGCGCGGCCCGCAGCACGCTGCCGTGAACGTGCCCCGAGTCGGAATTCAGGCCCGACGGGATGTCCACGGCCGTCACCGCGCGGCCCGATGCATTCGCCGCGGCGATGACCTCCGCCGCGAGGCCGCTCACCTCGCGGGCGAGGCCGGTGCCGAAGATCGCATCCACGATCACGTCCACGTCGAGCAGCTGGGGAGACCAGGCCTGTACCTGCCCGCCGGCGGCAGCGAAATCCTCGAACGCCCGTCGCGCGTCGCCGGACAGCGACCCGGGTTCAGCGAGCGCAACGGCGTTGACCCGCAGGCCTTGCGCCCGGGCAACCCGGGCCACGACGTAGCCGTCGCCGCCGTTGTTGCCGGGCCCGCAAAGCACGCAGATCGAACGTGCGCCGGGCCAGAAACTGCGCAGCGCGTTCAGCGTCGCATGCCCCGCGCGGGTCATCAGCTCGTAGCCCGGAACGCCGAATACCTCGATCGCACGGCGGTCCAGCTCGCGCACCTGGGAAGTGAGGTAAATGGCCGGGGGCTGGGCGGACATGCGCGTGATTATACTGGGCCCGGCACCATCGCCTTGAAGCTGTCGGGCCGTTCGACGGATGGACCTCGCCGCGCTCGCCAAGCAGATCAAACAGTGGGGCGCCGAACTCGGCTTCCAGAGAGTGGGCATCGCCCCGGTCGAACTGCCCGAGGACGAGCGCCGACTGCTCGACTGGCTCGCGGCCGGACGTCACGGCGAGATGCACTACATGGCCCGGCACGGCGCGCGACGGGCACGGCCTCCGGAGCTCGTGCCGGGCACGCTGCGCGTGATCGCCGCGAGGATGGACTACTGGCCCGAAGCCGCCGACCCGGAGCGCGTGCTGGCGGATTCACAGCTCGCCTACGTCTCGCGCTACGCGCTCGGCCGCGACTATCACCGCGTGCTGCGCCACAGGCTCGCCAGGCTCGCCTCGCGGCTGGCCGCCGCCGCCGGCAGCCGCGGCTACCGGGCCTTTACCGACAGTGCGCCGGTGCTGGAGAAGGCGCTCGCGCGCGAAGCCGGCCTCGGCTGGATCGGCAAGCACACGAACCTGCTCGACCGGCGGGATGGTTCCTGGTTCTTCCTGGGCGAGATCTTCACGGACCTGCCGCTGCCGCTCGATGCACCCGTGCCCGCCCACTGCGGCAGCTGCACGGCCTGCATCGACGTCTGCCCGACGAGAGCCATCGTCGCCCCGTACCAGCTCGATGCGCGGCGCTGCATTTCCTACCTGACGATCGAGCACCGTGGCCCGATCCCGGTGGAGTTCCGCGCGGCGCTCGGCAATCGCATCTACGGCTGCGACGACTGCCAGCTCGTCTGTCCGTGGAACCGCTACGCGAAACTGGCCCGCGAGGCGGATTTCCGCCCGCGTCACGGGCTCGACGCGGCGCCGCTGGTCGAGCTGTTCCGCTGGAGCGAGCGCGAATTCCTCGAGCGCACCGAAGGCAGCGCAATCCGCCGCATCGGCCACCAGATGTGGCTCAGGAACATCGCGGTCGCTCTCGGTAATTCCAGGGCGGAACCGCAGGTCGTCGCGGCGCTCGAGTCGCGCCGGTCGCACCCGAGCGAGCTGCTGCGCGAGCACGTCGACTGGGCGCTCGAGCGCCTCAGAACGGTCCCGGCGCCCTGACCCTCAGATTGTCGATCAGCCGCGCGCGGCTCAGGCGGGCCGCGGCGAGGATCACCAGATCGAGCTCGACGCCACGCGGCTCGGCCAGCGTCGCGGCGTCACGGACCTCGAAATAATCCGGCCGGAAACCGGCCGCGCCGAGCGCCTCGAGGCCCTCGCGCTCGACCGACTCGAGGTCGGTCTCGCCCGCCTCGAGCCTGCGACGCGCGCGGTCCAGCGCCTTGTACAACCGCGGCGCGCGCGCGCGCTCCTCGGCGCTCAGGTAGCGGTTCCGCGAGCTGAGCGCGAGCCCGTCCTCGGCCCGCACGGTCGGCGCGCCGACGATCTTGACGGGCATGCAGAGATCCTCCACCGCCCGCCGGATGACCATCAGCTGCTGGAAGTCCTTTTCGCCGAATATCGCCACGTCCGGCTGGACCAGGTTCAGCAGCTTCACGACCACCGTCGCGACGCCGCGAAAATGCCCGGGGCGGAACGCCCCGCACAGGATGTCGGTGAGGCCCGGCACCTCGACGTAGGCGCTGGCCTGGGTGCCGGCCGGATACATCTCCTCCGCCGAGGGCAGGAACAACGCATCCGCGCCGAGCTCCTCGAGCAGCGCGGAGTCCTCGGCCGGCGTACGCGGGTATGCGGTGTAGTCCTCTTTCGGACCGAACTGCAGCGGGTTGACGAACACGCTCGCCACGACCCGGCGGCCGTGCACGTGGGCGGCGCCCACCAGGCTCGCGTGGCCGGCATGGAGATTGCCCATCGTCGGTACGAACGCGACGCTCTCGCGGCCCAGGCGCCATTCGCGCACGAGCTCCCGCACTTCGGCGATGCGCGTTACGGTCTTCATCTGTCGACGCGGGCGAGCCTTGCGACGGGACGCCTAGAAGCAGTGTTCCGCCGCGGGGTAGGCCCGGGACTTGATCGCCTCGACGTAGGCGCGGATCGCGGCCAGCGGACTGTCGTGCCCCTGCATGAAGTTCTGCACGAAGCGCGGCTTGCGGCCGGGCGTCACGTCGAGAATGTCGTACAGCACGAGTATCTGGCCGTCCGTGTCCGGCCCGGCGCCGATGCCGATCACCGGCACGTGCAGCTCGCGGGTGATTTCGGCGCCGAGATCCGACGGAATGCACTCGAGCAGCACCACGTCGGCGCCCGCGTCCTGCAGCGAGCGCGCGTCGCGCTTCATCTGCTCGGCCGCGGCCTGCTCGCGTCCCTGGACCCGGAATCCGCCGGTCTTGTGAACCGACTGCGGGCGCAGGCCGAGGTGCGCGCAGACGGCGATGTCGTGGCTGGCGAGGAAGCGGACGATCTCCACCTGGCTCTCGCCGCCCTCGAGCTTGACCATCTTGGCGCCGCCCTCCTGCATCAGCCGCACCGCGTTCTGCAGGGCCTGCTCGCGGGAGGTGTAGGTCATGAACGGCATGTCGGCGATCAGGAACGGGCGATACAGGCCGCGCGCGACCGCCCGGCAGTGGTAGACGACGTGATCGAGCGTCACCGGCACGGTGGTGTCGTGCCCCTGGATCACCATCCCGAGCGAATCCCCGACCAGCACCACGTCGACGCCCGCCTCGTCGACCAGCGCGGCATAGCTCGCGTCGTAGCAGGTGAGACAGGCGATCTTCTCGCCCTCGGCCTTCATCCGGCCGAGTGTCGCCACGTTGACCGGTGGTCGCGCCGAATCGCGTTGTTGGAGTTGTGTATACATGCGGCCGCTCCAGGCTGGAAGGGAAGGATGAAGCAGCGGTCTTGAAACATCAACGGCCGGTCTCAGACCAGGCTCTTCATCGGGTTGAAGTAGTGTCGCCCCTTGCGCTGGCGGACGATCTCCGCGAGCAGTCCCTGGTAGTCCCGGTCGCTGCCGATGACGTCGATCTCGGCCGCGTTGACGATCAGCACCGGCGCGGCCTCGAATTCGAGGAAGAAGCGCGCATAGCTCTCGGCGAGCCGCTCCAGGTAGCGGCGCTCGATGCCCTGCTCGTAGTGGATGCCGCGCCGCGCGATCCGCTCGAGCAACACGTCCACCGGCGCCTGCAGGTACACGACCAGGTCCGGCACCGGTGCGTCGATCGCGAGGCGCTCGAAGACCTGCTCGTACAGCTCGAACTCCTCCTTGTCGAGCGTGAGCCGGGCGAACAGCCGGTCCTTCTCCAGCAGGTAGTCGGCGACCCGCACCCGCTCGAACAGGTCCTGCTGGCGCAACTCCTGCATCTGCCGGGCACGCTGGAACAGGAAATAGAGCTGGGTCTGGAACGCCGCCGCGCGGGGATTGCGGTAGAAGCGCTCGAGGAACGGGTTCTCCTCGCCCTGCTCCAGCACCAGCTCGCTGCCGAAGCTGCCCGCCAGCCGTCTCGCGAGGCTGGTCTTGCCGACGCCGATCGGTCCCTCGACCACGACGAACCGGTGCGGGATCACGAGCGGCTGAACAGCTTCGCGAGACTCGCTCACGGTCGCACCCTCGCCACGTCGCCGCGCCCCAGCTTCTCGAGCAGGGCTCGCACGCGCCCGACGCCCGGCACTTCGAGTTCCGGCGCGATCTCGGCCAGCGGCACCAGCACGAAAGCCCGCTCGGCGATGCCCGGATGGGGAACTTCCAGCCCGTCCTCGCTGAGCCGGCTCGTGCCGTGGACCAGCAGGTCGAAGTCGATCCGCCGCGGTCCCCAGCGCTCGCCGACCGGCTCGCGGCCGAGCGCGGCCTCGAGCGACTTCAATTCGGCCAGCATTTCGCGCGGCGACAGGCGCGTCAGCAATCCGGCGACCGCATTGACGAAATCAGGCTGGGCGATCGGACCCATCGGGGCGGACACGTAAAGCGCAGAGCGGCTCACCAGCAGCGAACCCGGCAGGCTTCCGAGGCGATCGAGGCCGAGCAGGACCTGGCGCTCGGGATCGTCCAGGTTGCCGCCGAGACCGACGTAGGCCGGGATCCAGGCTTCATGCGACATCGTCCGGGCGAACCGTCAGTCTGCGGGCCGGCGTCGGCGACGCCGCGGTCTCGAGCGCCTGCGCGAGCGCGGCTCACCCTCGCCGCGGGGCCGGCTCTCGACCTCCGCAATCCGCTCATCCGGCGAAAGCTGCTGTAACCGCGTCCACCACTGCGCGAGTTCCGGATCGGCCTCGCCGGTCTCGGCCCGCAGCAGCAGGAAGTCGTAGGCCGCGCGGAAGCGCGGGTGCTCGAGCAGGCGCAGCGCACGGCGGCCCTGGCGTCGTTCGAAGCGCGGCTGCAGCAGCACGATCTCGCGCATCGGCAACGAAAAGCGGCGCGGGATCGCGACCCGCCGCAGCTGCGCCGAGAACACCGTGTCGCAGGCGCTGTGCAGCAGCTGCAGGTCCGACGGCAACGGTCCCTCGGGCGTACCGGCCGCCCGGAGTATCGCCGGCCAGAGCAACACCGCGAACAGGAACGGCGGCGCGACCGACTTGTCCTCGCGGACCCTGGCATCGGTGCCCTCGAGGCCGAGTCGCAGCAGGCGCGCACCCGGTCCCTCCGGCGTCTCCGCGAGCGCCGAGGCGACATCGGGCAGCAGGTGGGGCAGCAGTTCGAGGCGCACGAGCAGGTCGAAGGCCGCGCTGGCGCTCCCGGTCAGCATCATCTTGACGATTTCGTCGAACAGGCGCGCCGGCGGCATCCCGTCGAGCAGCGAGGCGAGACGGTGAATCGGTGCCTCGGTGTCCGGGTGCAGCGAGAAAGCGAGCTTGGCGGCGAAGCGCACCGCGCGCAGCATGCGCACCGGATCCTCGCGGTAGCGCGTCTCGGGATCGCCGATCAGCCGCAGCACGCGATCGCGGGCGTCGGCCACGCCGCCGACGTAATCCCAGACCGAGTAGTCCGCGATGTTGTAGTAGAGCGCGTTGGCGGTGAAGTCCCGTCGCCAGACGTCCTCGCCGATGCTGCCGTACAGGTTGTCGCGCAGGATGCGACCGTGCTCGTCGAGCACACGGTGCTCGACCTCGTCCACGCTGTGGTCCTCGTCGACCTCGGTGTGGGCCGCGCGGAACGTCGCGACCTCGATGATCTCCATGCCGAAGCGCACGTGCGCGAGGTGGAAGCGGCGCCCGATCAGCCGGCAGTTGCGGAACAGCTTCCGCACCTGTTCGGGGTGGGCGTTGGTCGCCACGTCGAAGTCCTTCGGCTCGATGCCGAGCAGCAGGTCGCGGACCGCGCCGCCCACCAGGAAGGCCTGGAAGCCCGCGTCCTTGAGCCGGTAAAGCACCTTCAACGCGTTCGGCGAGACGTGCGCACGCGAGATCGTGTGGCCGGCGCGCGGCACGATCGTCGGCTCGAGTTCGGCTGAGCCTGGCTGTATCTCGTCGGCTTGCAAGAAAGGGCTACCGCTGGACCGGATCGAAGGGCTGCGTATAATACGCGCCCTCTTGCGGTCTTCGTTAGCCCGCGGGACCAGGTCGCTCCCATCGTCTAGAGGCCCAGGACACAGCCCTCTCAAGGCTGGTACGGGGGTTCGAATCCCCCTGGGAGCGCCAATACAAACAATAACTTGCTTCCAGACCCCGCGTTGAGCGGAATCGGTCAGTCACAACTGAACCCGTCGTCGCCTGCCGGGCGGCACTGCGCCGGGAATTCATGCTTGCGCCAGTAGTCGTAGAGTCCTGCGCCGCGGATCCAGCGGTCGCGGTTGGCCAGGGCAGCCTCGCGGAGCTCGCTGCGCTGCAGCCCGGGCCAGTACGGACTCCACAGGATAATCAAGGGCAACTCGTCGTCGGCTGCCTCGGCGGCGGGTTCGGGCAACGCTGACAGGCCAACGAGATCCGGCGGCACTTCGCCCGGAAACTCCATCGCATACCGCCTGCGCAGGTCGGCACGATACTGTTCGACCGAGTAGCCTGGCTGTGTCAGGAAGCGATAGTCGGGCTCCAGTTGCCAGCCACCATCGCTGCCGTAGGCCTGCGACATCAGCATCAGCGCAGCTGCGTGGTTGCCCCGGGCGGCATAGACGGGCGCGAACATGCTGGAATAAGAGTTCTGGTTGCGCGACATGGTCAACTCGAAGAGCTCCAGTGCCTCGTCGGTATGGCCCGCGTAGAGGCGCGACAATGCCAGGAAACGCCGGCAGATTTCGTACTCCGGCTCCAGATCGAGGCACTGATCGAAGTTGCGTCGCGCGGTCTCGAAGTAGCCCATGCGGAGGTAGACATTGCCTCGTATGTACCACGCATCGGGGTTGGAGGACTCGCGCTCGATCGCGGCGGCGGCCTGCTCCAGGGCATCCTCCCAACGGTATCTGTCGGCTGAAAGCGTACTGCGCACCAGGAAGGGTACCGCCAGGCGTTCATCGATCGCCGTCGCGCGATCTGCGGCCTGGCTTGCCAGGGCGTCCCAGTCGCGATCACCTTCGATGCCCCAGCCCGGGGCGACCCGGTACGCATAGGCGAGACCTGCCCAGGCCCGAGCGAAGCCCGGGTCGTCCTCGACGACCTTCTCGAGCATCGCGATCGTCTCGGGCAGGTTTTCCCTGCTGCGACGCCGGAACAACTCGCTCGCACGCAGGAAAGTCTCGTAGGTATCGAGCTCCGTCGTACCGGCATCGATCCTGACGCTCTCCGGCCGACTGGTCCCGAGCTTGTTTCCAAGCGCCTGGACGATGGCAGTCGCGATCTCGCTCTGGATACCGAACAGGTTCTCCGCGGTGAGCGGCCGGTCGTAGGTCTCCGACCAGAGATGCGTGTCCGTCGTGCTGTCGATCAGCTGAGCCGTGATGCGGACCATGGACCCCGATCGGCGCACGGAACCCTCCACGAGGTGGCGTACCGACAGCGCCGCGGCGATCTCAGGGACGCTGAAGCTGTCGCCGCGATACTTGAATGCCGAGGTGCGCGACGTGACGCGCAGGCCCTCGACGCCGACGAGCGCATTCAAGATCTCCTCCGCGATGCCGTCGGAGAAATACTGCTGGTCGCCAGCCTCGGAGAGGTCCGCGAACGGCAGCACCGCGATCGAGTTCGCCGGCGGGGCGCGAGACTCCGCCGGCGCAGCCGCCTGGACCGCATGCGGTTCCGCTTCGACGTGCTGCGCGTAGCGCCAGAAGATTCCCCCACCGATGAGGAAGAGGCCGGTGAGCAGGATGAACTCGGGCATCGTGACGCGCTGATGACCACGGTCGCCGTGATACCAGGCGATCACGATCACGATCGGCAGGCCGAGCAGCAGGCCCAGTGTCGCGAACTGCTGGAACCGCTGCGGCCAGTCGAAAGTGGTCGTGACGTACTCGAGTCCCTGCAGCAGTCCCCAGGCTCCGGCAGCGTAGGCGACGCCCCACTGGACCACCTTCCGCCGGCGAATCTTCTGCAGAAATCCACCCTGCTCTGTCTGCATCGCTCCCCGCTGTGCGGCCTCGGCGCAAGTGCCCGGGAGTTTACCGGGTCGGCGCGAACTGCATACCCGCGCAAAGCCGGCGCCGGCCTGGCTCGCGCCCCTGCTGAACTCCGCCTACGCATTTCTGGCAGGCGGCATTCACCTAGCCCCGATAGCGAAATAACGCCGGCGGCGCGAGATTGACTACAGAGTCGCAGGGCCCCGGCTTCCCAGGCATCGGCGAGCGCACCGGGACCGAGGGGACGGGGGGCCAGATGCTGCACAAGGAGGTCGGGTCATGAGGACACGCGTCGTGCGATCGCCTGTCACGGCGGTCATGGTCTGTATTGTGCTGGTGGCGGCGTGCAGCGATGGTGGAGGCGGCTCTGGAGGCGGCGGCGAGCCCAACCAGCCGCCCGTGGCGTCGTTCACGGCAGACCCGACCGAGGGCGCGATTCCACTGGTGGTTTCGTTCGACGCCTCCGCGTCGTCCGACCCGGATGGGCGGGTCGTCGCTTTCGCCTGGAATTTCGGCGACGGAACGAGCGGAGCCACGGCCGCGCAGGTGACGCATACCTTCATGAGTTCGGGCAGCTTCCTCGTGACACTGACAGTTCGCGACGACGACGGAGCTACTGGAACCGCGTCGCGAACGATCAACGTCGCATCGAACATCGCACCGACCGCCGCGTTCGTCGCATGGCCGACGTCCGGGCTGAGTCCGCTGCAGGTAGCCCTCGATGCCTCGGCATCCGGCGACCCGGACGGCTCGATCGTCAGCTTCGAATGGGACTTCGGCGACGGCGCGACCGCGACGGGCATGCAGGTGCAGCACGTTTTCGTCACGAACGCCCCGCCGACCAGCTACCAGGTCCGACTCGCAGTGACGGACGACGACGGTGCGACGACAACCGCCTCCAGCAGCATCGAACTGCTCTCGCCGGTCGCAGCCACACGCTACGAGGCGGCGGAGATACCCTCGCTCGGCGGCTGGTATGTCGAGCCCCGGCGAATCAACTCGGCCGGCCAGGTGACGGGATTCTCGTATTACGACGGCTTCGACGTCCCTCACGCGTTCCTCTATACGGACGGCGTCACGCAGGACCTCGGTACGCTCGGTGGCCGCGACAGCTTCGGTGCCGCCCTGAACGACGCGGGCGAGGTCGTCGGGACCTCGCGTACTTTGGACGGCTTCAACCGGGCGTTCGTCTACAGGGACGGACGAATGCAGGACCTCGGTACCCTCGGCGGCTTCTCCAGCGAAGGCGCCGACATCAACTCTGCGGGGCAGATCGTGGGCAGCGGCCCCGACGTGGATGGCTTCTACCGCTGCTTCATCCACCAGCAGGGCGAAATGCGGCCCCTCACCGGGATCAGTGCCGGCTACTGCGGCGCGGCCTCGATCAACGACTCCGTCGAGATTGCCGGCCAGTTCAGCCAGGTCGACGGCTCGATACACGCGTTCATCTACCGCGAGGGCCGCCTCACCGACATCGGCACGCTCGGTGGCGAGGAGGCCTGGGTTCAGTCGAGCAACAACTTCGGCGACGTCGTCGGGTACTCGAGGCCAACGCAGGGCGGCTACGTCGGCTTCCTGTACCGGGATGGCGTGATGCGCCAACTCACGAGCGGCGACAGCGATGCGACCGACGTGAACAACGCCGGTGTCGTGGTCGGTACGAAATACGGCGAGGATGCCGGGCCGTTCGTCTGGGACGAGATCAACGGACCGCAGGATCTCAACGAGTTGATCGATCCCCAGCTCGGCTGGACCCTCCAGGTCGCGCAGGGCATCAACGATGAGGGCCAGATCGTCGGGCACGGCACCCGGGCGGGAGGTGCCCACGTCGCTGTGCTGCTCACGCCGGTCTGGGACAACGGCCGCTAGCGTCAGAGGGAGCGGGACCGGGAGCTCGGCGGACTGCCGCGCCGGGCCGGCCTCGCAGCGAGAGGCCTCGGCAATTCCGCATGGTGCGGGGTCGTTTTCTTGCACAGATTGGGGTCATTGGCTACCCGTGATCCGTTCCCAGGGAGGCCGCATGCAGACCCATACTCTCCCGACCGTCCGCAAGTTCATGGACACGAACACCCATGCCCTCACTGCCGGGGAAGACATCCTGCGGGCCGTGGCACGACTCATCGACGAGGGGGTCACGGACGCCCCGGTCGTGGACGAAGCAGGACAGGTCGTCGGCATGCTGTCGGAGTACGGCTGCCTGCGGCTGCTCGCGGAGGGGCACAGCGGCGATCCACCCCGCGGTCCGGTCAGCGAATTCATGTCTCGCGAGTTCACGACCGTCCCGCCATCGATGGACGTGTACTTCGTCGCGGGCATGTTCCTGGCGGAACCGGCCCGGCGCAGGTTCGTCGTAATGGAGGACGGACACCTGGTGGGCGTGATCACCCGCAAGGACATCCTGCGCGCCGTCGAACTGGGGCTGAAACCAGACTGATCCCGGCAGCCCTGCTCGAAGACAGCGGCACGTCGCCGCGCTAGCGGCCGGACTCCTCGGCAGCTGCGGGCGTCCCGCCGGGCGCAGCGTCGAGCACGACCGGCCGCAGGAACTCCCAGGCTCCCTCGTTGACCAGAGCGGCCACCGGCGCGTAGGCATGGCCGCGGCCCTCGAGCAGCTCGAGCAGCACCGGGTGGCCCGCCGCCTCGAGCGCCTGTGCCGTCTTCCTGACGTCCCGCAACGGAAAGAACCGGTCGCGCGTGCCGACGAACATCGCCACCGGGATCTTCCGCCGCGCATGAGGCAGCAGCTCGAAGAAGCCCGGCTCGCGCCAGGCGCCGGCGAAAATCGCCGTCGCCGCGAAGTAGTCCGACTCCAGCATGGCCAGCGTCAGCGAGTAGACGGCACCACCGGAGAGGCCGAAAAGGTAGAGCCGCCGCGGGTCCACCGGCTGCTGCGCCGCGACCTCGGCGACCACGGCGCGAATGAACCCGGGGCCGTCGCGCCTGATCTGCCACCCGACCGGATCCACGGAGTCCGGCGCGACCAGCAGGAATCCCTCGCGCGCTGCGAGCCCGGTCCAGTAATCGAGCAGCGCGCGACCGCTTTGATAGGAACCGTGCAACAGCAGCAATAGTGGGGCCGGAGACTCGGGCGAAATGCCCGACGGCACGAAGAGGTGGAAGGTGCGCGTTGCTCCGTCGACGGTGACCCGCTCTTTCAGCACCCCGTCCGACGCGAGGCCCGCCATCGGGACCAGCAGTGCGAGCAGCAGAAAGGCTTTGCGATGCTTCGTCATCGGATCAAGGACGCCCGGACGTTATGGTAAATGCCAACGTGCCGTCCACTGACATCGTCGAGTCAACCCGGCAGCTCGTGCAGTCCATGTACCAATTTTCCCCGATAGACCGGGCGCGGATACAGGGATAGAAAGGAGAAAGATCCGGACCGCGATCGGTCCGGGCTGCAGAACAACAAGCGGGAGCCCGGCGCGACTCGCATCCGGCAACGGAGCCCGGATCCCCGGCAACCCTGCCATGAAAAAGAGGGGAAGCAAATGAAGATCAGATTTTCCGCGGCATTCGCCGCAGGTCTTGCCGTCGTGCTGCTCGCAGCGAGTCCGTGGTCCGCCGCGAGCGCCGCGGGCGGTCCGCCGGACCGCGTCGACGTGAAAGGCAAGAAATTCGTCCGCGTGGACGGCAAGTGGTACCTCGAGACTCCGGCCGCCCGCCGCTTCGAGGTGATGCCGGATGTCGTCACGGTCAAGTTCAAGAAGGACGTTCCCGAGGCAGCGAAGGGCAACCTGCTGCGCGCGAAGAACGCCAGGAAGCTGCGGGTCAACCGACTCGGGGTGGTGGATATCAGCGTTCCACCGGGCATGGACGCTCTCACCTTCGTGCAGCAACTGCAGCAGGAAGGCAACGTCGAGTACGCCGAAGTGAACACTTACGGCAAATACGAGCAGTTCATTCCCAATGACACCCGTTTCGCCGACCTCTGGGGCCTGGACAACACGGGCCAGACGGGCGGGACGGTCGATGCGGACGTTGATGCACCGGAGGCCTGGGACATCACGACCGGCGACGGCAGCATCGTGGTCGCCGTGCTCGACAGCGGCACCGAGTTCGATCACGAGGACCTCGAGTGCAACATCTGGGTCAACCCCGGCGAGGACCTCGACAATGACGGTGTGGTCTGGGATGCCGGCGACATCAACGGCATCGACGACGATGGCAACGGTTTCGTCGACGACCTGATCGGCTGGGACTTCGCCGGAGCGGACAACGACCCGACTCCGACAAATTTCCACGGCACGCACGTGGCCGGCATCGTCGCCGCCTGCGGCGACAACGGGATGGGCGTGATCGGCGTCGCCGGCGGCACCGGTCCTGGCACCGGCGCCAGGATGATGCCGCTGCTGGTCGGCAACGCCGCTCCGGACGGCTCCATCCTCGACGACGCGATCATCTACGCAGCCGACAACGGCGCCCGCGTGATCACGATGAGCCTGTCGGTCGGCGAAAGCCAGGCGATCCGCGATGCGCTCACCTATGCCTACGACACGATGGGCGCGTTCATCAACAACGCATCGGGCAACAACGACCCGACGGTGCAGTTCCCTGCCACTGACCCGCACGTGATGGCGGTCGGCGCGACGGATCACGACGACGTCCGCGGAGGCTTCTCGAACCCCGGCCCTGAGCTGGAGGTCGTGGCACCCGGCGTCAACATCCTCAGCACGCGCCTCGCGGATACCTACGCGGCGGGCGACGGCACGTCCTACGCCTCGCCGCACGTCGCCGGCACCGCGGCGCTGATGTTCTCGATCAATCCCCTCGCGACCAACCAGGAAGTGAGGGACTGCATCACGTCCACGGCCGAGGACCAGGTCGGCGACCCGGCCGAGGACGTCGCGGGACGCGATGAGTTCTACGGTTTTGGCCGCATCAACACGGCCGACGCGCTGCTTTGCATCGCGGACAACTTCCCGCCGATCTGTGACGCGAACGGCCCGTACACGGCCGAATGCGGGCTCGGAACCACGCTGGACGGCACCGGCTCGTCCGACCCGGACGGCGACCCGCTCGACTTCGTCTGGACCGGACCGTTCACGCCTGCGCCGGCACTCGTACCGATGCCGACCGTGGTCTTCGGAGCGCCGACCGGCCTGAAGACCGTCAGCCTCGTCGTGACCGATACCGAGGGCGACAGCGACGCCTGCGAGGCGGACGTTCAGGTCCAGGACACGCTGGCGCCGTACATCGAGGCGCCTGACGACGTCACGGCCGAGTGCACTTCGCCGGCCGGCACGCCGGTCGACCTCGGCACCCCGATCGTGTCGGACGAGTGCGATGCAGCCCCGTCGGTCTCGAACGACGCGCCGGCGCTGTTCCCGCTCGGCTCGACGACGGTGAACTGGCTCGCGACCGACGCCGACGGCAACCAGGGCCAGGATGCCCAGGCCGTGCTGGTCGAGGACACGACGCCTCCGCAGGCGTTCTGCAACTCGCCGGCGACGATCACGCCGCCGGATGCGCCGATCAGCTTCACCGCGACGGCGACCGATACCTGCGGAACAGTGGACGTGCAGATCGTCGCCTACGACTGCTACGCGTTCACGAAGAAGGGCAAGCGGATCGACAAGACCTACTCGTGCCAGGTCGCCATCGGCGGCGACACGATCACGGTGCTCGATTCGGGCGGCGTCGGCGACACTATCGCCTGGACGGTCCAGGCGACCGACGCGGTCGGCAATTCGACGACGGTCGACTGTTCGCTGATGGTCGTCAACCCGGCACAGTAGGATCGTGTCCGGTCGGTCGACATCCGGCCAGAGAGGGACCCCGCTTCGGCGGGGTCTCTCTTTTGGGCCGGGCCGGGTACCACCTCCGTTCGTACCCCCGGGCACTTACGGCTGGACCGGCGATTCTGGGGCCCGGAACGCGATGCAGTTCGCAGGCTGAAGCATCCGGCCGCGCAAGACGCAAATGGCCGCGCCGGGCGTAATAGACTGTGGCCCAGAGGATCCCGGAGACCCGCGATGGGCGCAGCGGACAAGCGCGTGGCCGACCTGCTCGATCGCTGGCTGCAGAGCGTCGAGTTGCATGCCCGTTACCTCGAGCTCGATGCGGAGGCCTATGCGAAGGTCCAGGACTGGCCCAAGCACCAGCGACCCACCCGATGGGTCGTCGAGCTGGCCCACGCGCGGCTGCAGGAGTTGCGCCGGCAACTCGCCGAGCGGCAGGCGAAACAGGACGACGGCTTCGCCGAGTCGCTGGAGCTGATGGCGTTCCTGGCCAATCTGCTCGGGTCCGAGAACATCGAGCGCTTCGTTCCGCTGGCCGTACCGCCACCGCCCGAGCCGCAGCCAAAGGCCACAGTCCCGGCCGGAGACGCCTCGCCGGCGACGCCGGTCGCCGTGAAGCCGGCGCAACCCGCACCGGTGCGCCCCCCGGTCAGGCCCGCGGGCGAACGCGTCGCCAAGCCCGCGCGCAAGTCCGAGGCAACGGGGCGGCCGGCGCCGCGACCCCCGGCGGGTCCGGGTCCCGAGGCGGAGCAGACCGTGATTTCCGACGCGGTCCGCTTCCTCAGCTGGGGACGGGAGTGGCCGGCGTTGGCGGGCCTGATCGCGCGGCTCGCGAACCGTCCTGCCGAGCGCGAGGTCTGGGCGATCCTGAAGCGC
Source organism: uncultured Steroidobacteraceae bacterium (assembly GCA_964553405.1). GTDB lineage: Bacteria > Pseudomonadota > Gammaproteobacteria > Steroidobacterales > Steroidobacteraceae > DATIRA01. The sequence goes on along the minus strand of CAZKLS010000014.1, from coordinate 9,838 downwards.
AACCGCGCTGCAATCGAAGCGAAGGTGCAGCAGGGCCACGACCGCCACTGATGGCGGACCGCAGCCGAGTCGGGTACCGTTCCGAGTCCCGGACGAAATCTCAGCTGAAGGAGCGTGCCGCAATGTCCTACGCCGATCACCTGCCCCGTCTCGCACTGGCCGTGCTCGCCACCGCCGGTCTCGCCGCGACAGCTTCCGCGCAGACCCAGCCCACGAAAGGCGAACAGGCGCTCAAGTACCGCAAGTCGCTGTACCAGGTGATCGCATGGAACGTCGGTCCGATGGGCGCGATGGCCCAGGGCAAGGCTGCCTACGATGCGGCCGAGTTCGCGCGCCGGGCCGAGGCGGTCGCGTTTCTCGCGCCGATGCTGCGCGAGGGCTACCCGGAGGAGTCACGCGACGTCGAGGGCAGCAAGCTCAAGCCCGCGATGTGGCAGAACCGGGCCGACTTCGACGCCAAGCTCAAGGACCTCGTCGACCGCAGCGCCGCGCTCTCGAAGGTCGCCACTGGCGGCGACGAGGCGGCGAGCAAGCAGGCGTTCTTCGACATGGCGAACACCTGCAAGGCCTGTCACGACAAGTACAAGGCCGACTGACTCAGAACAGCGCGATCGAAGCCTCCGGCGCGGTCCGTATCGCGAGCGCGAGCGCGGCGCACAGGACGAGCACGATCACCACCGCGAGCCAGGACCGGGAACTGCCGATCGATTGCTCCGGCGGCACCAGCCGGGCCGGCTTGCGGCCGGTCAGCATCGCGCGCAACAGGCCCTGCCCGCGTACTAGCGCGTACCAGCCGACGGCGGCGACGTGCAGCGCGATCATCGCGAGCAGCAGCTCGGAGTTGGCCGCGTGCCAGCCGGTCAGGCGGTTGCTCAAGTCCTGCCCGACCCAGCCGTACAGGGGCCCCGCATTCGCGATCTCGTCGTTGGCGAACAGCCCCGTCGAAGCCTGCACGAGCAGCAGCAGCAACATCGCCACCACGCTGAGCGCGCCGAGCGGACTGTGGCCGATCCACTCCCGGCCGCCGCCGTCCCGCAGGTAAGCGACGACCCGCCGCGGGCCGGCGACGAAATTCGCGAAGCGCGCATGGCGGGTCCCGACCAGCCCCCAGACGATGCGAAACGCCACCAGCACCAGCGCCGCGTAGCCGAAGCGGCGGTGCCAGGCGAACCACTGGATGCCGGCGTAATGAGTCGCCCAGGAGCCTGCGACGCAGACGACCAGTGACCAGTGCGCCACGCGAAGCGGCAGGTCCCAGACCAGCCGGGTTTGATTCTCCATGCGAACGGCCTCGACGGGGAACCCGCAGGTAACGACGGCCGCCGATGTTACCAAGTGAGCCGCGGCTCGCCGAAACCCGGCGACCTGCCCTGCAGAGACTGCGTGACTTGCGCCCGGCGCTGGCCTAAGGTTGCGCCGGCGCGGCGGCATCCGCCCGCCGGACCGACTTCGCATGCCAACTCTCGACCCCGTCATCTGGTTCTTCGTGCTCGGCGTACTGGCCGGCGTGTTCCGGGCCGAGCTGCGGCTGCCGGCCGCGATCTACGAGTTCGTCAGCACGATATTGCTGCTCGCGATCGGCCTGAAGGGCGGTGTCGAGCTGTCGCGGGCCGAGCACGGAATGCCCGCAACCGAGTTGTTCGGCGTGCTGCTGCTCGGCTTCGGGATGCCCGTGCCGCTGTTCCTGGCTGCGAGCCGGCTCGGCCGCCTGTCCCGCCCGGACGCGGCATCGCTCGCGGCCCACTACGGCTCGGTCAGCGTCGGGACCTTCGCGGTCGCGCTCAGCTACCTCGGCGCCCGTGCGATGGACTACGAGCCGCACGCGCCGGTCTGGCTGGTCATGCTCGAGGTGCCGGCCATCCTGGTGGGCATCCTGCTCGCCCGGAGCACGGCGAAGGGCGTGGCCTGGGGACGCCTCGCCCGCGAGCTGTTCCTCGGCAAGAGCGTGGTGCTGCTGGTCGGCGGTCTCGCGATCGGCTGGCTGGCAGGACCTGAGGGGACGGCGTCGATCAAGCCGTTCTTCTTCGACCTGTTCAAGGGCATCCTTGCGTTGTTCCTGCTCGAGATGGGGCTGATCGCCGCCGCGCAGCTCGGCACGCTGCGCCGCCACGGCGCGTTCCTGGTGGTCTTCGGCGTCGCGGCGCCGCTGTTCGGCGCCGTGCTCGGCACGCTGCTCGGGCGGGCGCTCGGGCTGTCGACCGGCGGCACGATCGTACTGGCGACGCTGGCAGCGAGCGCGTCGTACATCGCCGCACCGGCCGCGATGCGCACCGCCGTCCCGGAGGCCAACCCCGCGCTGTCGCTGACCTGCTCGCTGGCGGTCACGTTCCCGTTCAACATCATCGTCGGTATTCCGCTCTACGAGCGGATGTCGCTTGCCTTCCTCCCCTGAGGCCCGAATCCGATGCAGCAATTTTCGCGTCGCCTGCTGACCGTGATCACCGAAGCTGCGCTCGAGCGGGAGCTGATCGCCGAGATCGAGTCGCTGGGCGCCCGCGGCTACACGATCTCGGACGCGCGCGGCAAGGGCAGCCGCGGACTGCGCAGCTCCGAGTGGGCGCAGCAGGGCAACATCCGGCTCGAGGTGATCTGCGAGCCCGAGCTCGCCGCGCGCATCGCCGGCCGTCTGCGCGACCGGTTCTACGACCACTACGCGATGATCCTGTTCATGCAGGACGTCAGCGTGCTGCGGCCGGAGAAGTTCTAGGCGCCCGGGGCGCCGGCACGCCGATGCAGAATCCGCCTGCACCGCCCCCGGCCGGCCTGATGCGCCGGCTTGCCGCGATCGTGTACGACACGCTGCTGCTGGTCGCGCTGGCGATGGTCGCGACCAGCCTGCTGCTGCCGCTCACCGGCGGCGAGGCCATCGACGCCACGAGCCACCCGGCGCTCGGTGCGGCGTACCGCGCGGTGCTGGTCGGCATCGTGATCGCCTTCTACGGGCTCTTCTGGACCCGGCGCGGGCAGACGCTTGGCATGCAGTCCTGGCGGCTCAAGGTCGAGCGGCAGGACGGCGAACTGCTCGGCTGGGTGGACGTGATGCGGCGGCTCGCGGCGGCGCTGCTGTCGCTGCTGGCGCTGGGGCTGGGCTTCCTGTGGATCCTGGTCGATCCCGGCAAGCGAGCCTGGCACGACATCCTGAGCGGAACCCGCGTCGTGCTCGTTCCGAAACACCAGCGCCGGAAGCGGCCCGCCTGAGCCGTACGCCTCAGCGGGCCCGCACCAGCAGCGCAGCCGTCAGCGCCGCGAGCAGCGCGGTCGGCGCCCACCCCACGAGCCAGGCCGGCAGGTCGAACAGCTGGCCGCTGTTCTCCACCGTCTGCGCGAGCAGCACGAAGCCCGCGCCGATCAGGATGCCGACGACCGTGCGCGTGCCCTGCCCCGCCGCACGCATCGGCCCGAGCGCAAACGGCAGCGCCAGGATCACGACCAGCACGCCGGCGACCATCCGGGCCGCGCGCGACCAGAAAGCGATCTCGAAGTGCTTCGCGTCCAGGTCGTTCTGCTTCAGGTGGCCCACGTAGGCGAGCAGCTCGCGCATGCTCATCGCTTCGGGCTCGAGGGCGGCGAGGCCGAGGAAGTCCGCGGACAACGAGGACGAGACGTCGTGCAGCGGCGTCACCGAGACCTCGGTGCCCTCGGGCCCGAACCGTGTCTCGGTGTACTTGTTCAGCCGCCAGCTGCCGTCCTCGTCGACGCTTGCGCTCGCGGCCCGTCCGACGCTGAGCAGCGCCCGCTCCGGGTCGAAGCGGAACAACTGCACGCCGCCGTAGGTCGTGCGCGCCGACTGCTGGTCCACGCTGATGATCGCGTTGCCGTCGCGGATCCAGGCGCCGCGATTGCCGGCGAAGCTGAACTCGCTGTACTTGCTGAACACCTTGAGCTGCTTCGCGTATTTCTGCAGCGGTGGCGCGACGAACTCGCCGAGCACGACCATCAGTGCCGTGAGCACCAGGCCCGCGAGCCCGAGCCAGCGGCAGAACTGCAGCGTCGTCACCCCCGAGGCGCGCATCACGACGAGCTCGCTGCCGCGCGCGAGATTGCCCAGTGCCAGCAGCGCCCCGATCAGCGCAGCGACCGGCATCAGCTGTGCGAGGTAGGTCGGCAGGTTCAGCGCGACGAACAGCAGCGCGTCGGTGACGGTGTAGGTCCCGGTGCCGATGTCGTCCTGCTGGCCAATGAACAGGAACAGCGCCCCGAGCGCCAGCAACACCATCAGCACCAGCATCGTGTAACCGAGCACGTTGCGGACCAGGTAGCGTGCCAGCGTCGTCATCTCAGCCGACCCCGCCCGCTTTGCGATTGAACAGCCTGCCCGGGCGCTCCTGGCGCCACAGCAGCCAGCCGGCGAGCAGCAGCGGCAGCAGGTGCACCCACCACAGCCCGAGTTCGCTGCCGGGCGCGTCCTTCTCGATCCAGACCCGCACCGTCGCAACGAGGTTCGAGTACAGGAAGTACGCGAGCACCGCGAGGCCGACGCGGGCGAAGCGGCCCTCGCGCGGGCGCAAGCGGGCGAGCGGTACCGCCAGTGCGGTCAACACCAGTGCCATCACCGGCACGGCAAAGCGCCATGCCAGCTCGGAACGGTCCGCGCCGTCATCGGACCCGAGCAGCGCCCGCGTGGATTTCTCCGCCTGCTTCTCCTTCTTCGATTTCAGGTCGGGCAGCCGCACCGGTATGCCGTGCTCGGTGAACTGCACGATCCGCCATTCCGGCCGGCCGGGCACGCCCTCGTAGCGCCGTCCGTCGTACAGCACGAATTCCTGCTCGGCCTGTCCGGCACCGCGCTGCTCGGCCCGCTCCGCCACGGCGAGCTCGACGCGGTCATCCGACCGCCGTTGCACGAACACGCCGTAGAGACGGCCCTGCTTGTCCACGCGCTCGGCGTAGAAGACCGCGTCGCCGCTGCCGAAGCTCCTGAATCGGCCGGGCTCGAGGGCGCCGAACTGCGCCGAGCGCATCGCCTGGACGCGGATCTCCTGCGCCAGCGCGCGCGCGGCGGGCACGACCCGGAACGAGAGCACCGACAGCAATATCACCACGACCGATGCGAGCAGCAGGATGGGCTTGTACACCTGCACCGGCCCCAGGCCGCAGGCCGCCATGGCCGTCATTTCCGACTCGTGATACAGCCGTCCGAGCGCGAGCACGATGCCGAGGAACAGCCCGACCGGAACCAGCACGGTCAGCTGCTGCAGCGTGGCCAGCCCGATCAGGTCGGCTATCACCCCCCCGGGGAAGTTGCCCTGCGCCGCCTGGCCGAGCACCTTGGCCAGCTGGCCCGAAAGCAGTATCACCAGCAGCACGCCGGTCACCGCCACGAACGTCGTAGTGACCTCGCGCAGCAGGTATCGGTCGAGACGGCTCAGCACAGGTCGCGGCTCCGGGCTGGAGAAGGTAGACTTCTCGGCTCGCGCGTCGCACGTCGCGCCAGTGGAAGGCGGGACGTACTCGGGCGCGCGGTCAGTTTAGCGGGCGGAACAGCGGGCTGCACGGCTCGCGCTGGCCGTTGCTTGGACCGTTTGTCAGTGCAAAGGAAATGTCGCATGAAGTTCCATGCCGTGAGCGGCTCGGCATCACGCCGGCGCACCGACTGCGCCATCGTCGGAGTCTACGAGTCGGGTGAACTCGGGACGGCAGCGAGCGAGCTGGACGGGTCGCTCGGCGGCCTGCTCGGCCGGCTGGTCAAGCGCGGCGACCTGCGCGGCAAACCCGCGGAGGCCGTACTGCTGCATCCCGACAAGGGACCGGCGCAGCGCGTGCTGGTGGTCGGGCTCGGCAAGAAGGACCAGCTCGGGCGCAAGCAGTACCGCAAGGCGGTGGCCGCGGCCGCGGCCGTGCTCGCGAAATCCGGTGCCCGCGACGCGGTCAGCTACCTGTCCGTCGAGCCGGTGGCCGACACGGACGGCTATTACCTGGGCCGGCTGGCCGCCGAGGCGGTCACGGCGACGCTGTACCGGGTGCCCGCGATCCGCAGCACCCGCAAGGAGGCGCCTGCGGCGCTCAAGTCCTTTTCGATCGCGGTCGGCGCCAGGGGCCAGGTGAAGGACGCCGAGCACGGGCTCGACCACGGGCGCGGGATCGGGGCCGGCATGTCGCTGACGCGTGACCTTGCCAACCTGCCGGCCAACGTCTGCACGCCCTCCTACCTCGCCCGCCAGGCCCGCCAGCTCGCCGGGCAGCACGCCTCCATCAAGGTCCAGGTGCTGGACGAGAAGGAGCTCCGCAGGCTGAAGATGGGTGCGTTCCTGTCCGTCACCGCCGGCACCGAGGAGCCGGCCCGGCTCATCGTGATCCGCCACCAGGGCGGCAAGTCCGGCGAGGCGCCGGTGGTGCTGGTGGGCAAGGGCGTGACTTTCGACAGCGGCGGCATCTCGCTGAAGCAGCCGCAGAACATGGACGAGATGAAGTTCGACATGACCGGCGCGGCCAGCGTGTTCGGTGCGTTGAAGGCGGCGGCCGAGATCGGCCTCGCCGCCAACGTGATCGGGCTCATCGCCGCCTGCGAGAACATGCCGAGCGGGCGTGCCACCAAGCCCGGCGACATCGTCCACAGCATGTCGGGCCAGACGATCGAAGTCATCAACACCGACGCGGAGGGGCGACTGATACTCTGCGATGCGCTGACCTATTCGCGTCGCTTCAAGCCGGCGGTGGTCGTGGACGTGGCCACGCTGACCGGCGCCTGCGTCGTCGCGCTCGGCCCCCACCTGAGCGCGGTGATGAGCAACGACGACCACCTCGCCGGGGAAATCGTCGCGGCCGGCCGCCGCGCCGAGGACCGCGTCTGGCACATGCCGATGGGCGAGGAGTACCACGAGCAGCTGAAGAGCAACTTCGCCGACTTCACGAACTCCTGCGGCCGCGAGGGCGGCGCGATCACGGCGGCCTGCTTCCTGGCGAAGTTCACCGACGGCCTGCGCTGGGCGCACCTGGACATCGCCGGCACCGCCTACCTGACCGGGGCCAGGAAGGGCAGCACCGGGCGGCCCGTGCCGATGCTGGTCGACTTCCTGATCAACCGCCGCTGATGCCGGCCGGCACCAAGGTCGACTTCTACCTGCTGGGATCGGCCGAGAACCGCTCGCGACTGCTCACCGCCTGCCGCATCGCCGAGAAGGCCTGCGAGCAGAAGCTCAGGGTCAGCGTGCTGGCCGGCGGTCCGCCCGAGGCGGCCGAGCTCGATGAACTGCTGTGGACGTTCAGCGACCGCAGCTTCGTCCCGCACGGCTCGTGGCCGGCCGATCCGGAATTCGCCGCCGCGACGCCGGTGCTGGTCGGCAGCGGGTCGCCGCCCGCGACGCATCGCGACGTACTCATCAATCTGGGACCGAACCTGCCCGAGGATCCGGCGACCTATGCCAGAATCTGCGAGGTCGTCGGGGCAGGCGACGAGGACAGGCAGATGGCCCGGTCGCGCTGGCGGAGCTATCGCGCGGCGGGATTCACGCTGGAGACGCACGACCTCTGATCGCTGGTGGCGCCGATGATCAACACAACCGACCCGATTCCCGTGCTCACGGACTTCGTCGACGACGAGGCGGTCGCGGCCCCGGCGTCCGGCGAAACCGAGCGCCTGCTCGGCGAACTCGAGGCGCAGCTGACGGCGGCGATCAACGAGCACACCGACGAACTGGTGCACAACGCGTGCCGCGACCTCGAGGCGCTGCTGCTCGAACACGTCTCGGACCGCCTGCGGGCGGACCTGCCGGCGCTGGTGGCGACGGTCATCGACGAGCATTTTCGCGGATCGCGAAACCTGAACTGATCCCGATGGACAAGAGCTATTCCCCCGGCGAAATCGAGAGCCGGATCTACTCGCACTGGGAGTCGAGCGGCTGGTTCGCCCCGGACGGCGACGGCCCGGCCTACTGCATCATGATCCCGCCGCCGAACGTGACGGGCACGCTGCACATGGGTCACGCGTTCCAGCACACGCTGATGGACGCGCTGACCCGCTTCCATCGCATGGAAGGCGACCGCACGCTGTGGCAACCGGGCACTGACCACGCCGGCATCGCGACGCAGATGGTGGTCGAGCGGCAGCTCGAGGCCGAGGGCAGCTCGCGCCACGCGCTCGGACGCGAGCGCTTCGTCGAGCGCGTCTGGCGCTGGAAGGAGCAGTCCGGCGGCACGATCAGCCGGCAGATGCGCCGGCTCGGCGACTCGGTCGACTGGTCCCGCGAGCGCTTCACGATGGACGAGGGACTGTCCGCCGCGGTGACCGAGGTCTTCGTCAGGCTGTACGAGGAAGACCTGATCTACCGCGGGCAACGGCTCGTGAACTGGGACCCGGTGCTCCACACGGCGCTGTCCGACCTCGAGGTGGTCGCGGAGTCCGAGGCCGGGCACCTCTGGCATCTGCGCTATCCGCTGGCCGACGGCTCGGGGCACCTGGTCGTGGCCACGACGCGCCCCGAGACCATGCTCGGCGACACCGCCGTCGCGGTGCATCCCGAAGACGAGCGCTACCGCCACCTGGTGGGCCGCGAGATCCGCCTGCCGCTCGCCGACCGGCTCATTCCCGTGATCGCCGATGAGTACGTGGATCCAGCGTTCGGCAGCGGTTGCGTGAAGATCACCCCGGCGCACGACTTCAACGACTACGAGATCGGCCGCAGGCACGGCCTGCCGATGATCAACGTGCTGACGGCCGACGCGGCGCTGAATGACGAGGTTCCAGCGCGCTACCGGGGCCTGGACCGCTTCGAGGCCCGCAAGCGCGTGGTCGAGGACCTCGAGGCCGCCGGCCTGCTCGAGAAGACGGAGCCGCACACGCTGCCGGTGCCGCGGGGCGACCGCAGCGGGGCCGTGCTGGAGCCGTGGCTGACCGACCAGTGGTACGTGCGGATTGCGCCGCTGGCGGAGCCTGCGATCCGCGCGGTCGAGGACGGCCGGATCCGCTTCGTGCCGGACAACTGGTCCAAGACCTACTTCCAGTGGATGAACAACATCCAGGACTGGTGCATCAGCCGGCAACTGTGGTGGGGGCACCGGATCCCGGCCTGGTACGACGACTCGGGCCAGGTGTACGTGGCGCGCAGCGAGCAGGAAGCGAATGCGGCCGCGGCTGCGAGGAACGGCCGGCCGGTCGCGCTGCATCGTGACGAGGACGTGCTGGACACCTGGTTCAGCTCGGCGCTCTGGCCTTTCTCGACGCTGGGCTGGCCGGATCGTACGCCGGCGCTCGCGAGCTTCTATCCCGGCTCGGTGCTGGTCACCGGATTCGACATCATCTTCTTCTGGGTCGCCCGGATGATCATGATGGGGCTCAAGTTCGCGGACGACGTTCCGTTCCGCGAGGTGTACATCACGGGCCTGATCCGCGACGAGCACGGCCAGAAGATGTCGAAGTCCAAGGGCAACATCATCGACCCGCTGGACCTGATCGACGGAATCGACCTCGAATCGCTGGTCGCGAAACGCACCACCGGGCTGATGCAGCCGCAGATGAAGGCCGCAATCGAGCGGGCGACACGCAAGCAGTTTCCACAGGGCATACCGGCCTACGGCACGGACGCGCTGCGCTTCACTTTCGCCGCGCTGGCGACGATGGGACGGGACATCCGCTTCGATCTCGGGCGCGTCGAGGGCTACCGCAATTTCTGCAACAAGCTCTGGAACGCGGCGCGCTACGTGCTGATCAACACCGAGGAGCACGCGGAGGACCTCGCGGGCCCCGTCGAGCTCTCGGTCGCCGACCGCTGGATCCGGGGCCGTCTCGAGCGCGCCATCGGCAGCCTGCGGGAGAACCTCGGCGTCTATCGCTTCGACCTCGCCGCCCAGGCCGCCTACGAGTTCGTCTGGTACGAGTTCTGCGACTGGTACCTGGAGCTCT
>CAZKLS010000013.1:0-41422 GCA_964553405.1 uncultured Steroidobacteraceae bacterium | reverse complement strand
GCACGTCGCGGTCGCCCCAGGGCATGTCGTTGCGGTTCAGCGGCCAGACGCTGCCGGTCCGTGCGACTTCCTCACCGTAGTAGATCGTCGGGATGCCGAGCGAGGTCATCTGCAGCGCGACGCAGAGCCTGAACGCGTCGAGGTCGCCGCCGAGGTTGTGCAGCGCCATCGGCTCGTCGTGCGAGGACAGGTAGTGCGCGAGCTGGTAGCCCTCGCGCACCTTGTGTCGCTTCTCGAGGTAGGCGGCGAAGGCGATCGTGCGGCCCTTGCCCTGCACGTAGCTCTCGCAGCTGCCCTTGAACGTGAAATCGAACCCGGCGTCCAGCTCGTCGTTCTCGAAGTACTCGTCGAGCACGGTCGCGGAGCCGCCCCAGACCTCGCCGAGCAGGTAGAAGTCCGGCCCGATCCGCGCACGGCTCTCGCGCCGGTGCCGCTGCCAGAACTCGTGCTCGACGTGCTTGACCGTGTCGAGCCTGAAACCGTCGAGCCCGGTCCGCGCGGCGAGCCCGAGTTGCGCATCGAGCAGGTAGTCCTGGACCTCCGGCAGCTCGGTACGCAGGTCCGGGAGACCGCCCACCTGGCAGCGAAGCTCGTCGGCGCTGCATTCGACGGGCTTGGTGCGGAACCAGCCGCGGGTCGCGGGATCCTTCAGGTAGTCGGCGTCGTAACCCGCGTGGTTGTACACGACGTCCAGCAGCACCTTGATGCCGCGGGCGTGCGCCGCATCGACCAGCGCGCGCAGGTCCTGTTCGCTGCCGAAATGCGGATCGAGCCGCTGGAAGTTGTTGGCCCAGTAGCCATGGAAGCCGCAGTGCTCGAACCAGCCGCCCGGCACCGTCACGCCGGCCGGGGGCTGCGCCGGCGGACAGAACTCGATCTGCTCCACGACCGGGGTGATCCAGATCGCGGTCGCACCGAGGTCTGCGATCTCGTCGAGCTGCGCGGTCAGTCCCGCGAGGTCGCCGCCGTGGAAACCGCCCGGGTTGCCCCGATCGACCTTCGCGTTGTTCGAGGCGTCGCCGTCGGCAAACCGGTCCAATACGACGAAGTAGAGCACGGCGTCGGACCAGTCGCGCTGTGGCAGGACCGACACCGGTCCGGAGGGGGTCGAAGCGGCGGCCCTGGGCTCACCGGACCCGGCGCAAGCCGTGAGTCCGGCCGCGAACAGCGCGCAGGCGAGCAGGCTCAAACCGGCACGGGCGTTGCACGCCACGACCCGCTCCCGATGGTCTCCCATGTTGCGCATTCTGTCGCGCCGGCCGCCCGTTGTAGTTGTGACCCGGAATCACGCCGAACCAACCGCAGACTTGCACGGTGCAATGCAAAAAATCAACCCTAAACAAAGCCTTGTCAGGGTTTACCGAGATGCCGCCAGCGGGCGATCGATCGTGGTCTGCGGTCAGAAGATCGTGTAGATCAGCGAGGCGAGCGCCGACTGCTGGCTCATCACGACGAGCCCGCCGAGCAGCACCAGCACGAGTATCACCGGGAGCAGCCAGAACTTCTTCCGCACGCGCATGAACGCCCACAGATCGCTCAGGAATTCACGCATTCAGAACGGCTCCTCCAGTCGCGTCACCCGTTCCCGCTGCAGATCCACCCGGTAGGTGGTGGCTCCGGGGTCGAAGCCGGTACGGTACTGCAGTCGGCCAAGGCTGCGCAGCACCCAGCCCAGCGGCAGCAGGATGCCAAAGAACACCGCCCCGAGCAGCACCCAGGTATTCACCGTGCCGATCACCCTCGCGACCGGCCGCAGCGCCCGGTAGACCGGCAGCACGGCCGGCGGCCAGGCGAGCGCGAGTGCCGCGACCGAGCCGCCGGCCACCAGCGGCCAGACGGGCCGGGGCCGCTCGCCCAGCCACGGCAGCAGCAGCCAGAAGACCAGCACCAGCAGCAGTCCGAGCCCGAGCCCGAACTCCCGTAATGGCCGCGTGTCGCTGCTCGTGAGGTCCTGCATCAGTCCGGCTCGAAGTCGCGCTGGCCGGCCAGCAGCGGGTGGCCGGGCGGCTGGTCCTCGCGACGCAGCAGGCACGAGCCGATCACCAGGTAATCCATCGCCGTGCCCATGAAGCACCGGTAGGCATCGGTCGGCGTGCAGACGATCGGCTCGCCGCGCACGTTGAAAGAAGTGTTCACCAGCACCGGGACGCCCGTCAGGCGGCCGAAGGCCGCGAGCAGCGCGTGGAAGCGCGGATTCACGGCTGCATCCACGGTCTGCACGCGTGCACTGCCGTCCACGTGCGTCACAGCCGGGAGCGGCGAGCGTACGGCCCGCAGCCGCTCGAGCCCGCGGACCCCTTCGGTACCCGGTCCGGCGCCGGTGTCGCTGTCCCGGACCCGGGCCACCAGCAGCATGTAAGGACTCGGCTGCTCGAGGTCGAAGAAATCCCCGACCCGTTCCGCGGGCACCGCGGGCGCGAACGGCCTGAACGACTCCCGGAACTTGATCTTCAGGTTCAGCTCCCGCTGCATGTCGGCGCGGCGCGGATCGGCAAGGATCGAGCGCTGGCCGAGTGCGCGCGGCCCGAATTCCATCCGCCCCTGCATCCAGCCCACCACGGCGCCCCCGGCGAGCAACGCGGCCACGCGTTCGGCCAGGCCGTCCGGCGGGACCTGCTCGTATGGAATGCCCTCGGCCGCGAGGAACGAGACGATCTCCTGGTCGGACCACTCCGGACCCAGCGCCGCTCCAGCCATGCAGTCCCGGCCCGCCGGCTCCCGGCGCCGCCCCGGCTCGGCGTACCAGGCAACCAGCGCCGCGCCGAGCGCCCCACCGGCATCGCCGGCCGCCGGTTGGATCCAGACGTCCTCGAAGCCGGACTCGCGCAGCACGCGGCCATTCGCGACGCAGTTGAGCGCCACGCCACCCGCGAGGCACAGGCGCCGTTCGCCGCTCTCACGCCGGAGGCCGCGCGCGAGGCCGAGGACGATGTCCTCGGTGACCCGCTGGATCGAGGCCGCGACGTCCATGCAGCGTGCATCCACCGGGTCGTCCGGCCGGCGTGGCGGACCGCCGAACAGCGCGTCGAATCGCTCGTTGGTCATCCGCAGTCCGGTGGCGTAGTCGAAGTAGCGCATGTCCAGCCGGAAGCTGCCGTCGGGCTTCACGTCGACCAGGTGGCTGCGGATCGCATCCACGTAGCGCGGCTCGCCGTAGGGTGCGAGCCCCATCATCTTGTACTCGCCCGAGTTCACCCGGAAGCCGGTGTAGTAGGTGAAGGCCGAATACAGCAGTCCCAGCGAGTGCGGGAACTGGATCTCCCACAGTGGGTCGAGCTGCGCGCCCCGTCCGAGCCAGGCCGAGCTCGTCGCCCATTCGCCGACGCCGTCCAGGCACAGCACCGCAGCGGACCCGAACGGGCTCGGATAGAACGCCGATGCGGCATGCGACCGATGGTGCTCGCTGAACAGCAGCCGCGGCAGGCGTGATTCGCCGCCGGCGAGTTCCCGCAAGCGACGCCGCAGCTCGCTCTTCAGGAACAGCTTCTCCTTGATCCAGACCGGCATCGCGGCGACGAACGAGCGCAGACCGCGCGGTGCGTTGGCGAGATAGGTCTCGAGCAGGCGCTCGAACTTCAGGAACGGCTTGTCGTAGAAGACCACGGCGTCGAGCCCGTCGAGCCCGACGCCGGCGTGCTCGAGGCAATAGCGCGCGGCGTTGGCCGGAAAGCCCGCATCGTGCCGGCGGCGCGTGAAGCGCTCCTCCTGCGCAGCGGCCACGACGCGCCCGTCGACCACCAGGGCCGCCGCGGCGTCGTGATAGTATGCGGAAAGACCGAGAATTCGCTGCACGCGCGCCCCTGCCTGCGTCCTCTCCAAATCTACTCGAAATGCGCAATCCACGCGCCGCGCCCCGCCGGCCCGCTGCCTTTGCCGGCAGGTGACCGCCATTGACTGAACGTCGGCGGCCGCTGCTGCTCGTCGTCACGCTGCTGCTGCCCGTGCTGCTGTTCGGGCTCGCCGAGCTCGCACTGCGCGCGACCGGGACCGGCGCGCTCGAACCACTGTTCGTCCCGGTCGAGCAGGCTCCCGGCTACCTGCAGCCCAATCCACAGGTGGTTCGGAGGTTTTTCCCGGATCCACGCGAGGCGCCCGAGGTCAGCGTCGACACGACCTGGTTCCCGGCGGACAAGGCGCCCGGCACGCTCAGGATCTTCGTGCAGGGCGCCTCCAGTGCCGCGGGCTTTCCCTACGGCCGCTGGGCCTCGCCGGCGGCGCTGCTGCAGCAACGCCTGCAACGCGCCTACCCCGACCGCGAGATCGAGGTCGTCTCGACCGCGATGGCCGCGGTGACCAGCTACGCACTGCTGGACTTCACCGACGAGATCATCGCGCAGCAGCCGGACGCGGTCGTCATCTACGCCGGTCACAATGAATACCTCGGCATCGGCGGCGTCGGCTCCTCGCTGGTCAGCGCCCGCTCGCCGACGCTGGCGCGGACCGTCGCGCGTCTGCGGCGGCTCCACTTGTACCACGGCCTCGAGCGGCTCATCGGCCGTCTCGCACCCCAGCCTGAGTCGCTGGCGGATCGCGGCGGCACGCTGATGGCGCGCGTCGCGGCCGAGCGATCCATCCCGCTCGGCTCGCCGTCGTACGAGCAGGGCATCGAGCAGTTCCGCGGCAACCTGTCGCGCCTGCTCGAGGCCTACCGCGAAGCCGGCGTGCCCGTGTTCATCGGCACGCTGGCCAGCAACGAACGCGACCAGCCGCCGTTCGCGGACACGCGACCGGCCGGCGGCGGTGCCTCGGCCGCGGAAACGTACCAGCTTGCCGGCGAACTCGAGCGGGCAGGCCAGCACCCGGCGGCGCGCGAGGCGTATCTTGCCGCCCGGGACCTCGACGGACTGCGGTTCCGGGCGCCCTCAGAGTTCAACCGCGTGATTCGAGAGGCCGCGGAGCGGGCGGGCGCGACCGTCGTGGACGTCGAGGGCGCGCTCGCGGCGGCCGCCGCCGACGGGATCATCGGCCGGGACCTGATGCTCGAGCACGTGCATCCGAACGTCGCGGGCTACTTCGAGCTCGCGAGCGCCTTCTATGCCCCGCTGGTGGACTGGCTGGGCCCGCCGCCGGTCGGCGTCGATGACGCGATGGCCCGCGCCGAGATACCGGTGACCGAGGTGGACCGCCTGCACGGCGAGTACCGCCTGGCCATGCTGAAGAACGACTGGCCGTTCGTGGCGGAGCGCCGGCCGACCGAGCTGCCTGCGGCGGGGAACGAAATCGAGCGGATTTCCCAGCAGTGGTTCCTGGGGCGTGTGAGCTGGGCCGAGGCGATGAACCAGGCGCTGGCCGCGTACCAGCAGGCCGGCAACTTCGGGGAGGCCGCGCGCGTCGCGGTGAACCTCGCCGAGGCGTTCGTCAATGCCGACGACGTGCAGCACGCGGCGGGCCTGCTGCTGTTGCGGGCCGGGCAGCCCGGGCGCGCGCTGCGCTACCTGCAGCGCGCAGCGCGCCTGAACCCGGAGCCGATCGAGTACTGGCTCAACGTCGCGCAGGCGCAGTACGGTCTCGGCCGCCGGGAGGAGTCGATCGCCACGCTGGAGCGGGTGCTCGAAGAGCATCCGGGCGAGCAGCGCGCGAGCTACTGGCTCGAGGTGATCAGGAGCGAACCCGGGCCGTGACCCGTGCGCATCGGGCGCCGGCCGTCGAGCCGGCGCTGTCCGGCGCGTCCCACGTTGCTGCGCCTACTTCCCGGCAAGGTCCCCGAGCACCTGCCGCGCCGTGACGTTGTCCGGCTCGATCACGAGGACCTGCTCGAGCACCGCCCGACCCTCGGCCTCGCGTCCGCTCAGGAGCAGCCCGTGCGCGTGCACGAGCAGGGAGTTCACGGCACCCGGCTCGAGGCCGACGGCACGTGCCGAGTAGCGCAGCGCCTCGCGGGGCCGCCCGAGCTCGATCAACGCCGCGGCAGTCTCGAACTGCAGCTGCCCGGAGAACGGAAACGCGTCGGCGAGGATCGCGGTCACCTTCGCGTATCCCGGCGCATCCCCGACCGACCGATAGTGTCGTCGCAGCGCGTCCTGTGCCTCGGGCCAGGAGCTGCGCTGCTGATAGAGCTGCTGCGCGAGACGTTCGCCTTCGGATGCCGGCGCCGGCAGCTCCGGGGCCCGGAATTCGCTCGTGAAGGGCCAGCCGGCGCGGATGCGCAGCACCTTGTACTCGCCGAGGTAGCGGTCCACGTCGCTGACCGGCATCCCGTCCCGCGCTTGCGGGTCCGTCAGCTCGACGTCCGGCGGCCCGATCAGCCCGGAAGCGAGCAGCGCGTGATGGAAGGCATCGGCCAGCAGGAAGTAGCCGTCGAGGTTCGGGTGCACGTGCTCGAGCAGCAGCTGCTCGCCGATCAGCCCATGCTCGCTCGCGTCGGCGAACCCGGCGTGCACGTCCACGACGGTCGCGCCGTGGGCCTCGGCAACCCGCCGGATCACCGCGTTGAACTCCGCTGGCGCGCGGAAGCGCAGGGGGTCGAGGTCGCGCGCCCAGGCATAGGATTCGCGGGCCGCGGTGAAATTGCCCGCCTGCTCGGCATCCTGCGCAGCGTAGTAGGCCGTCCGCGCCGCGCCGGCCGAATCGGACTCGACACCCGCGAGCACCGCGAGCGGTACCTGGTCGCGCTCGTTGCTGACCAGCGTGCCGACGAAGACCGGCACGCCTGCGGTCCGGTACGTCTCCAGCAGGCGCCCGAGGTTGTCCTCGAACTGCTCGAGGCCGCGAGCGAAGGACTCCGAGCCGAGCGGGATCGAGCGCTCACCTGCCACCCGGGCCATCAGCGAGTCGCCCTGCGTCGGCGTGGACGCGGCGGCCGCGGGGCGCCAGCGCGCCCAGGCCCGCCCGAGCAGCTGGAACAGGCGCAGCTCGCGCACGGCCAGGAATGCCCGCGTCAGACCGGGCGTCGCGGCGAGTCGCATCGCGGAACCCACGCCCAGGATGCCGAGGAACTCGTTGTGACCGACGTACACGAGCACCGCGTCGGGCTGCTGAGCGATGATCTCGTCGGCGAAGTCCACCAGCGCGTAGGAGTTGACCGCCGCCATCGCGGTCGAGATCACCTCGATCTCGCGCTCCGGGAATTCCCGCTCGAGCCGTTGATCGAGCACGCCGGCCAGCGAGGCACCGAGCCCGTAGGGGAAGCCCGCGGCGCTGGAGGCGCCCTGCACGAAGACGCGGAACGCCCCGTCCGGCTTGCGGGCCGGGAAATACGCCGTCTCGATGCTGACCGACGGCGCCTGCGCCGGGTCGACGAAGAACCGCGAGACGACTCGCGGGTTGGCCTGCATGTACTGGGGATGCTGCGGGCTCGGCACGAACAACGGCTCGAGCGCCTGACCGAAGCCCGCCACGCGCAACCCGAGCTCGGCGAGACCGAGCAGCAACGGCGGCGTCAGCAGCAGGATCGCCCAGAACGCGGCGCGCCGCGCCGGTCGAAGCCCGCTGCCAGCTTCGGTCGCATCCCGGTCAGTCGCTGCGCTCGCCTCGCGCTGCCTGCGCTTCGTCCTGCTGCTGCCCAAGGTCTCGAGCCGGGTGTGTCAAAAGAAGCGGCCCGGCACCCTCGGGGGTGCCGGGCCGTCGCAGTGTGCGCCGTTCAGCGCGATCGCGTCACGGGCCCGTCACGAGCAGTTCGCCCGATCCGGCGTCCTGCGCGGTGAAGCGGAAGTTGTAGGTGCCACCGCTCGCCGGCGCGATCCGGAGGTTCGGCGATCCCGGCACTCCACAGGCCAGCGCCAGTGGCGCACCGACCGTCACGTCGTTGCCGGCCGAGCCTCCACCGCAGTCCACGGTCGCCCAGTCGGAACTCGCGATCTTGAACTCGTTCGCTCCGGCCGCGATGACCTTGTTGATGCTGTAGACGCCGCTGCCGAGGTAGCTCATCCGGTTCTGCGTTCCGTCCGACCAGTCGCCGCCGAGGCCGCGGACGAAGACCGGCACGTCGACCGGCACCTTTTCCACGGTCAGCTGCAGCGCCGCCGGATTCGCGGCATCCACCGCAAACAGGTAGCTGCCGGCCGCCGGGAAGCTGATGCCCATGTTCTGCGAGTTGCTGTCGCAGGCGAGTGGGTAAGGCGTCCCGATCGTCACCGAGGTGCCGCCGGTCGCGCCGCCGCAGTTGGTCGCGCCGCCCGTCGTGCCGCCCCAGTCATTGTCGGCGATCTTGAACTCGTAGGACGCCGCCGGCAGGCCGTCGATGACGGCGCGATAGGTGCTCACGCCGTCCCAGATCAGCGGCGCGGTCGGCGCCGGGCCGTTGCCCCAGTCGTTGAAGCCGCCACGCACGTACAGCGTGAGCGGTGTCGGCGGGGTCTTCGAGACCGTCAGCACCGGGTTCACGGTGCTGGCCGCGTCCAGGCTGAAGGTGTAGTCCCCGGCCACGGGCGCGGTCACCGCGAGGTTGCCCGAGTTGGCCTGGCACTCCAGCGTCAGCGGCACGCCGAGCCGCACGTTGCCGCCTGCCGCGCCCGCTCCGCAGTTGGTGTCGGCCGTCCAGCCCGCATCGGCGATCTTGAACTGCCAGTCACCCGCCCCGACCGGCGCGGACACCGTGTAGTCCGTGCCGCCCTGGAAGCGCAGCCGGTACTGTTCGGTCGGCGTCGGGTTGCCCCAGTCGTTGAAGCCGCCGCGCACGAACAGGTCGCGCGGGTAGGGAGCGCAGGAGGTCTGCGACGCCCGGCGGAAGACCGCGGTGGTCCGCGCAGGCACGTAGAAGCCTCTGGCGTCGTGCCTCGCGGTCTGCACGACCGGATCCGTCGAGCCCGCGAGCACCGGGTGCAGCGTCCAGGTCTCGCTGCCGAACAGGTTCAGCGTCCGGTCGTCGTCCGAGGCGTTGAAGAGCACCATCAGCGCGCCTTCGCCCGCCTGCAGGCCCGGCTCCGTGCAGCCGTCGATGCGCATCGCGATCACGCCCGGGACCTGGAACGGACCGGTGTTGTAGTAGGCGACCCGCTGGTCGATCTGCGCCTGCGTGCGCAGCCTGAACAGCGGCGAGCTCTTGCGGATCTGCAGCATCTCCTGCACGTGCTCGAACGCACGCTGCTGGTCCGAGGGCGTCGGCGTCGTCGTCACGTCCAGGTACTTGTCGGTGAGTATCGACCATTCACCCTGGTTCTTGTCCGCGATCGGCAGGCCCTGCGCCCACTTCGTGCCCATCAGCGTCCAGTCGAGCTCGTTGAACCAGTCACCGGAGTCGTAGGAATCGCGGTCACCGGACTTCGAGCGCAGGATGTCGGAGCCCGCGTGCAGGAACGGGATGCCCTGGCCGAGCAGCACGAGCGACAGGCCCACGTTCTGGGCGCGGACGCGCTCGGCCGTCGGGGTGCCGGCCGGATGCTTGTAGGTGCTGATGTCCCACAAAGTCTGGTTGTCGTGCTTGGAGATGTAGTTGATCGCTTCCTCGGGATCCGACGTGTAGCCGGACTCCTGGCCCCGGTAATCCACGTCGGCGCCCGCGACGGTCGCCCCGGTCGCGTCGGTGAAACGGTAGCCCGCGAGACCACCGGCCAGCCACACGCGAATGTTGTCGGTGTCGGCGATCAGCGCCTCGCGCTCGGCCGTGCTGCCCGAGTTTTCACTGTTCGGGTCGTAGAACCAGCCGGAGATGTAGCCCTGGTTCTTCACGTAGGCGTTGCCGCTGTCGAACGGCCCGCCGCCGCGGACCGGGTCACGGATACGGTCGCTGAAGCTGCCGATGCCGGTGCCGCCGAGATTGGCCTGGCGGGCTGCGGTGAAGCGCTTGTCGTCCTCGACACCGCAGCAGTTCCAGCCTTCACCGTACAGGTAGACGCCGGGGTCCACGGCCGTGACCGCTTCCTCGAACCGCTGCATCGCCGCGAGCGGGTGCATGCTCATCAGGTCGAAGCGGAACGCGGCGATCTTGTAGTCGCGGACCCAGCTGACGCCGGTGTCGATCATCAGCTTTTCCATCATCCGGAACTCGGACGCCGTGTCCGAACAGCAGGAATTCGTCGTGACGTTGCCCGAGTTCTGGTCACGGCGCTGGTAGTACCCGGGCACGATCTTGTCGAGCACCGAGCGACCGCTCTGGCCGGCTGCGTTGGTGTGGTTGTAGACGACGTCGAGCACGGTGCCCAGACCGAGCTCGCTCAAGCCCTTGACCATGCGGCGGAACTCGAGGATCCGCGCGGGGCCGTTCGGGTTGGTCGAGTAACTGCCCTCCGGCACGCCGAAGTGCAGCGGGTCGTAGCCCCAGTTGAAGCCGTCGAGGCCGCGCATCCACTGCACGATCTGCGCCGGACGGTCGAGCTGGTTCGCGGCGACCGCGTCTTCGAGGGCCTGCCGGATCGTCTTGCCGGCGTCGGTCGCGCACAGGCTCGCCGCGTCCTCGTTCCTCGCGCACAGCCGCTCGACCGGGTCGTCGAGATTGACCTGGTTGGCCGGATCCTCCGGCACCGTGGCGAAGTCGAACGCGGGCAGGACGTGCAGGTGCGTGAGCCCGGCGTCGGCCAGCTTCTGCAGGTGCTGCCGGCCCGCCGTGCCCGGTACGTCGAAGGCCGTGAACTTGCCGCGATCTGCGGCCGGAACGCTCGCGTCCGCGATGCTGAAGTCGCGCACGTGCATCTCGTAGACGACGATGTCTTCCGGGGCCTCGAGCGCGGGCGGCGCCAGGCTGTCCCAACCGGCGGGCTTGAGGTCCGCGTCGCCGAGGTTCACGAACTGGCTCCGGGCACTGTCGGTCGAGAGGCTCACGGACCAGGGGTCGGTCACCTCGTTCGTGACGATCGAGTCCGTCGCGTACGAGTACACCTGCAGCGAGAACGTGTAGAACTTGCGGTCCCAGTCCGCGGCGCCCGCGACGCTCCAGACGCCGGAGGCCTCGTCCAGCGTCATCGGCACGGTCTCGAGCAGGCTGCCCGACGCGTCGTAGATGTTGACGCTGACGCCGGGGTCGGTGAGCGCCGTCGGCGCCCAGACCGCGACCGACGGCACGCCGGAGGTGTAGCTGACCCCCAGCGGCTTGCCATAGGCGGCCGCTGCATACAGGTCGTCGAGCGCGCCGGCCGTCTGCACCAGCGTGCCCTGGATCGCATCGCCATCGGCGTTGCGGCCGATCGCGATCAGCTGGCCGCGGGCGAGCTCGCGGGCCCGCTGCACCGCCGCGGACGGCAGCGACCAGGCCTTCAGGCTGTGCAGCTGGTTGTTGAACGCGGGCTGCGGGTTCGTGCCGGCCGCGAGCGCCAGCGTTTCGTAGTTTCCGGTGATGCCCTGCAACCCCGCGTTGATCGACGCGTCCGGCGAATACAGCAGCTCGACCTTGGTCACCTCTGCAACCGGATCCCACAACAACGTCGCGGCATCCACCCAGTGCGCCGCGGCGCCGCTGATGCGAAGCGTCGCGCCGCCGCCCGGCGGCACCGTGCTCACGTCGTTGACGCCGGAAACCACGAAGACGACGTTGCCGTCCTCGGCGATCCGGATCACCTGGTCGGGGCCCGGATCCTTCTGGTCGCCCTTGTGGATGATGAACCCGAGCGAGGCCGGGAACGTATCGATCGAGTCCGGGTTGTTGCTGTAGCGCGGGCTCTCCTGGCCGGGCAGCGCGATGCGGTAGTACGCGCCGTACTGCGGGTCGATGCCCTCGAACGGGAACTCGCCCGGCGTCGGGAACACGGTCCATGAATCGCCCGAAGGCTCGAGCGGGAACAGGTGCAGACCCCAGCCCGCGTAGTTGTCGTCGGTGCGCTTGTAGAACAGGATGACCTCGTTCTCGTTGCGCGGCAGCGCGGGCAGGCTCTCATCGGGGTCTCCAGGCGTACCTTGTCGCGCGACCGGGCTGCCGGAGAAGGCGTACACGTCCTCGCCGCCGCCGCCGTTGAACGTGATGTTCTCGGTGCTGCCGTCGGCGTTGACGACGGTCATGCTCGCGTTGGCGTAGGGATAGACCGCCACGCCGCTTGCGACGCAGCCGAAGGCCGAGTTCGTCGTCGGCACGCAGGGGTAGCTCGTGCCATCCACGCTGATCGTCGTGCCGGCCACGCCGCCCGTGGGCCGCGAGTAGTAGATGTCCACGCTGGCCGGTGCCGGCGCGAAGCGTGGGCTCGCGGTCCAGCTGAATTCCTCGATGCCGATGTCTCCGCCGGTGCCGAGGTTCTCGATCTCGATCCGGGTGATGCGCGGGCCGCCGCCCTGCTGCAGCTTGTCGACGTCGAGCCGGCCTAGACCCTCGATCGTCTCGATCAGCGCCGGCTCGGCGCCCGGGGTGAGCACGTCGACGCCGTAGATGCGGATCACGGTCGTATTGTCGGGCTCGGTGGGCGGCTGGCCGCCGCCGCCGTCATCGTCCTTCAGCGCCACCAGGAAGGTCGGCGCATCCGGGTTCGTTACGTTGAAAGTGAACTTGTAGTCGCCAGCGGTGCCGATCGTCAGCAGCAGGTTCTGCGACAGGGCATCGCATTGTCCGGTGAAGACGACGCCCGGTGTGACCGGCGTCGGATCGGTGTCGGCGCCGCAATTGGTCGGTCCGGTCCATCCGGCGTCAGCCACCTTGAACTGGTAGTCGCCCGCATCGAGCGGCATCGTCACCGCGAGCACGTTGTCCGACTCCTCGGACATCAGGTTCTCGGGCAGCGCGGCCCAGTCGCCGCGCACGCTGCCGCGCACGTACATCGGGATGTCGAACGGCGGGTCCACCTTGGCCGGCACGCCGGCCAGCAGCGTGGCCTTGCGGCTTGCACCCGCCACGGCGGCCGCGGCCGAGTAGTTGTCCTGCGTCGCGAACTTGACCGCGTCCGCCGGCGTGCCGAAGTCGACCACGGCCGTCTTGCCGGACGGCACGATCCAGGCGCCGCTGCCTTCGGCTTCGCCGCCCGAGAAGCGGGCGTGGATCGGCGGCGTGCCGACCACGAAGTAGTCACCGGTCGCGGTGAGGTCGAAGGTCTCGGTGACCGTCACCGGCGGCGGGGGGGTTGGAACCGTGGGGCCCTTGTCCAGGTCGGCCGAGCCGCTGCTGCCGCTGCCGCAGCCGGAGAGCACCGTGGCTGCAAGCAGCGCAGGAGCGAAGATCTTCAGCAATGATGCGAACGAGCGCGACATGGACACACTCCTAAAACATGCGTTCATATTGTCTGGGCGACCCGCGGATCGCGGGGTCGCGAGGGCCGGCACCGGAGAGCCTTTTCCAGGTGCTGGCGCACGATGAATCTCGTCGTGCAAATGGCGAGCACTCCCCTTTGAGCTCGGGCGATCCACGACCGAATCCAGGCCCTATCCCTTGCGACTGTCGAATGGCCGGCTTCCCCGGCGACGATGCCACTAACGAATGGCCATCGCAAGAGCCCGGGCATTCGTACAAGCCGTGTTCAACTCGCCGATTCCGAAGTGGATTCGAGCAGGATCGTGCTGCGCGCCTCGAGGTGTAGTGTCTCGTTGCAGCGCAAAATCCGCTCGTGCTGAACCGTACCCGGAACGGCCGTGTCGAACAGCGTGCGCCACGCGGTGCCGGAGGAGCAGGTCGGCAACGGGACGTCGTGGGCGCGTGAATCGGCATTGAACAGCACCAGCAGGTCGCCCGCTGCGTCCTCCCGCGCTCCGGGCGGGCGGGCCATCATGACGGCGAGGCAGGCGAGCGCCGGGTCGTTCCAGTCGGATTCGGACATCTCGCGGCCCGCGGGATGCAGCCAGGTCACGTCACGCGCCGCGGCCCCGCGTCGGGTGCCCTTGAGGAACGTATCGCGCCGCAACCACAGGCGCGAGCGCCTGAGGTCGATCAGCCGCCGCACGAACTCGAGCAGGTCCCCGTTGCGCTCGAGCAGGCGCCAGTCGAGCCAGGAGATCTCGTTGTCCTGGCAGTAGGCGTTGTTGTTGCCGAGCTGCGTGCGGGCCAGCTCGTCGCCGGCGAGCAGCATCGGCACGCCCTGCGACAGGAAGACGGTCGCGAGCATGTTGCGCATCTGCCGCAGCCGGACCTGGTTGACCGCCCGGTCGTCGGTCGGACCCTCGACGCCGTAGTTCGCGCTCAGGTTGTGCGAATGGCCGTCGTCGCCATTCTCCAGGTTCGCCTCGTTGTGCCGCTGGTTGTAGGCGACGGTGTCGTAGAGCGTGAAACCGTCGTGCGAGGCGACGTAATTGACGCTGGCCGTCGGCTTGCGCGCATGCTGGCGGAACAGGTCGCTGGACCCGGCGAAGCGCTCGGCGAAGCTGCCGAGCAGCGCGCGGTCGCCGCGCCAGAAGGCGCGGACCGTGTCGCGGTAACGGTCGTTCCACTCGGACCAGCCGGCCGGGAAGTGCCCGAGCTGGTAACCGCCGGGACCGACGTCCCAGGGCTCGGCGATCAGCTTCACGTAGGAGAGCACCGGATCGGAGCGCAGCGCGGCGAAGAACGGCGCGTTCATGCTGAAGCCGCTGCTGTCGCGCCCGACGACCGGCCCCAGGTCGAAGCGGAAGCCATCCACCCGCATTTCCTGCACCCAGTAGCGCAGGCAGTCGAGCACCAGGGCGCGCACTTCCGGGCGGTCGAAGCGCACCGTGTTGCCGCAGCCGGAGTGGTTCTCGTAATGCGCCATGCTGTGCGGAGACAGCCAGTAGAACATCCGGTTGTCCACGCCGCGCAGGCTCAGCGTCGGCCCGTGCTCGTTGCCTTCCGCGGTGTGGTTGAACACCACGTCGAGGATCACCTCGAGTCCGGCGTCGTGCAGGGCCCGGACCATGGTCTTGAATTCCCGCACCGGGTCCTCGAGCGCGTAGCGTCCCTCCGGCGCGAACCAGGCGAGCGGGTTGTAGCCCCAGTAGTTGGCGAGTCCCTTGCGGCCGAGGAACTCCTCGCTGACGAAGGCGTGACAGGGCATCAGCTCGATGGTCGTGACGCGAAGCTTCCTCAGGTAGTCGAGCACGGCCGGCTCCGCCAGCGCGAGGTACCTGCCGCGCAGGTGCTCGGGAACCCGGGGGTGAAGCTGCGTGAAGCCCTTGACGTGGAGCTCATAGATGATCGTGTCGCGCCAGGGCACGTTCGGGGCGCGCACGCCGCCCCAGTCGAAGCTCGTGTCGACGACGCGGCTCTTCGGCACGTACGGCGCGCTGTCGTTGTAGTCCGCGACGGCGTCGTTGCCAGGCTCAGCACCGCACAGCGACGGATGCCAGGTGAACTCCCCCTGCAGCGCCAGTGCGCATGGGTCGATCAGCAGCTTCGACGGATTGAAGCGGTGGCCCTCGGCGGGGTGGTAGGGCCCGTGCACGCGATAGCCGTACAGCATTCCCGGGCGGCCGAAGCGGGCGGGCAGGAAACCGTGCCAGATGTCGCCGGTCCGCGACGGAAGCTCCAGGCGCGCGGTCTCGTGACCCCCGCCCGGATCGAACAGGCACAGCTCGATGCGCTCGGCGTTGGCCGACAGGATCGCAAAATTGGTGCCCCGTCCCGTCCAGTTCGCACCCAGCGGCTGGGGCGAGCCCGGTTCGAGATGCGGCTCCTTTGCTTCGATCGGGTGCGGGTCGTGTTCCATGCTCTAGACCTGTCCAGGCCACTGCGCTCCGACGCGGGCGAACGCGTCGCGCAGGGCCGAAAACTCCGGCGCCGCGAGCGGACCTGCCGCCGCGGTCTCCGCGTTCTGGAAAATATGCCGGATGTCGGTGCCCCCGACGATACAGCAGTCCACTCCCGGCGCGTAGGCGGCGAATCGCAGCGCCAGCGCATCCCAACCGGCCTGCCCGGCGCCGATCTCGTCGCTCAGCTCGGCGAATCGCCGCCAGTATTCCCGGTGCACGGGGTCCACCGGCGGCCCACCAGCCGCCCACGGCCGCCCCGCCAGCGGCCGCTTGGCAATCGTGCCGGCCCCGGCGGAGCGGGCGCGCTCGAGCAGCTCGAGCGCCTGCTGGTCGCACAGGTTGACCGACACCTGCAGGCCGCCGAAGGAGCCGCTGTCCGCCGCGCAGCGCAGCGCCGGTCCGTCGCCGGAGTAAGCCGCGACGCGCAGCTTGCCGAGCTCGGCCGAGCGCAGCAGCGCCCGCGTGACCCCGCCCTCGAGCAGCGTCTCCACCCCGCAGGAGTGCAGGTGGACGATGTCGATCACGTCGGTCCGCAGCCGTTCGCGCGCAGCGTCCACGCCCGCGATCACGCAGTCGTAGCTCCAGTCGGCCACGCCGTCGATCCCGTAGCCGACCTTGGTGGACAGCAGGAACTCGTCGCGCCGCGCGGCCAGGTGCCGGCCGATCCGCTCTTCGGCCAGTCCGTAGGACCGGGCCGTGTCGATCAGCGTCAGGCCCGCGTCCAGGGCCGCGTTCAGCACGCGTGCCGCGTCCCGCTCGGCGATCGCCGGGTCACCGACCTGCATCGCGCCGAATCCGAGCACCGGCACCTCGAGACCCGTGCCTCCGAACGGACGGCGCCGCACCGCCCGGACCTCAGCGGTCGGGCCGCAGGAAGACCGCCGCGAGCGGCGGCAGGTGGACGCGCAGCCTGTAGGCGTAGCCCTGCACCGGATGGGCGTCGGCCTCGACGCGTTCCTGGCGGTTGTATGCCGAGCCGCCGAAGCGCTCCGCATCCGAGTCGAAGACCTTCAGGTAGCTGCCCGGCTCGGGCACGCCGATCCAGTAGTCGTCGCGAGGCACCGGCGTGCAGTTGAAGACGCAGACCAGCGGCGGTTCGGATTGCTGGTCGGGATTGCGCCGCAGGAACGCGAACACGCTCTGGTCGGAATTGTGCAGGTCGATCCAGGCGAAGCCGGCCGGGTCCGCATCGCCGGCGTGCAGCGCCCGCAGCGAACCGTACAGCCGGTTCAGTTCCCGGTTGAGCTCCAGGAGCGCCCGGTGTGCCGGATTCTCGAGCAGCCCCCAGTCCAGCGAGTGCTCGTCCTGCCACTCCCGCCACTGCCCGAATTCCGAGCCCATGAACAGCAGCTTCTTGCCCGGGTGCGCGGTCATGTAGGCGCGCAGCCAGCGGTAGTTCGCCCGCTTCTGCCACTCGTCTCCGGGCATCTTGTCGAGCAGCGATCCCTTGCCGTGCACGACCTCGTCGTGCGAGACCGGGAGCACGAACTTCTCGGACCACGCGTACATGAACGAGAACGTGATCAGCTGGTGATGGTAGCGCCGGTGCACCGGGTCGAGCGCGGCGTAGCGCAACGTGTCGTTCATCCAGCCCATGTTCCACTTGAAGTGGAAGCCGAGCCCGCCGAGGTGCGCGGGCTGGGTCACGCCCGGAAAAGCCGTGGATTCCTCGGCGAAGCTGAGCGCGCCCGGATGGTAGCCGCCGATCGCGGTGTTCAGCTGGCGCAGGAAGTCGATCGCATCGAGGTTCTCGCGACCGCCGTAGCGGTTCGGTATCCACTCGCCTTCCCTGCGACTGTAGTCCAGGTACAGCATCGAGGCGACCGCGTCGACGCGCAGGCCGTCCACGTGATAGCGGTCCAGCCAGTACAGCGCGTTCGCCACCAGGAAGTTGCGGACCTCGTGCCGGCCGTAGTTGAAGATCTTCGTGCCCCAGTCGCTGTGCTCCCCGAGGCGCGGATCGGCGTGCTCGTACAGCGCGGTGCCGTCGAACTCGGCGAGGCCGTGGTCGTCCCGGGGGAAATGCGCCGGCACCCAGTCGATGATCACGCCGAGTCCTGCCTGGTGACAGCGGTCCACGAAGTACATCAGGTCCTGCGGCGTGCCGAAGCGGGCCGTCGGTGCGTAATAGCCGACGACCTGGTAACCCCAGGAGCCGTCGAACGGATGCTCGGCGACGCCCATCAGCTCGAGGTGCGTGTAGCCCAGCTCGACGACGTACGGGATCAGCTCATCGGCGAGCTCGCGCCAGTTCATGAACGGCGGCGTACGCTCGTCGCGGCGGCGCCAGGAGCCCGGGTGGACCTCGTAGATGTTGATCGGCTGCTTCAGGTATTCGCGACCGGCCCGCGCCTGCATCCAGGCCGCGTCCTGCCACTGGTAGCCGTCGAGCGTCGCGACCACCGAGCAATTGTCGGGCCGCAGCTGCATCGCGAAGCCGTAGGGATCGGCCTTCAGGATCGTGCGGCCACCGCGCGTCCGGATCTCGAACTTGTACGGGGTGCCCGGCCCGATCCCGGGCACGAACAGTTCCCAGATGCCGGAGCTGCCCCGCACCTGCATCGCGTGCTTGCGACCGTCCCAGAGGTTGAACGGACCGACCACGCTGACCCGCTCCGCGTTCGGGGCCCAGACGGCGAACCGCGTCCCCTCGAGGCCGTCCAGCACGATCGGGTGCGAGCCGAGCTTGTTGTAGATGCTGTAGTGGTTCCCTTCGCCGAACAGGTGCAGGTCGAAGTCCGACAGTTGCGGGGCGAAGTAGTACGGGTCGTGCTTCACGAGCTCCGTCGAGTTCCGGTAACGGATCCGCAGCCGGTACGGCTTCAGCGGCCTCAGGTAGTTGACCCGGCCCTCGAACAGCCCGGCCGGATGGATCCGCGCGAGCCGGGACGGCTCCGCAGCCCCGTCCTCCCAGACGACCTCGACGGACTCGGCGTCCGGCTCGAGCGCCCGCACCATGCACAGCGGCTGCTCGCCCTCGCGCGGGAACTCGTGGTAACCGAGCAGCGAGCGCGGCTCGGGGTGGCGCGCCTCGACGAGCGCCTGGACTTGAGCGGCGGACAACCTGGGATCGACGGCCACCCGGGGAGTCTAGCCGCCCGGCGGCCTCAAAGCACCGGCTTGATGCGCCAGATGCGTTCGGCGTACTCGCGGATGCTGCGGTCGCTCGAGAACCTGCCCATGCTGAGCGTGTTGATGACGGCCTTGCGGGTCCACTCGTCGCGCTGCAGGAAGAGCGCATCCACCTGGTCCTGCGCCTCCACGTAGGCCGCGTAGTCCGCCAGCACCAGGAAAGGCTCGCCCTCGCTCAGCAGGCGGTCCACGACCGGCTTGCCGTCGGCCAGGTTGCCGGGCGTGAAGTGGCCCGAATCGATCAGCTCGAGCGTGGCGCGCAGCTCGGGATCGTCCCGCACGACCTCGCTCGGCGAGTAGCCGCGGGCCCGGCGGGCCACGACCTGCTCGGCGGTGAGGCCGAAAATGAAGATGTTCTCCGGCCCGACCTGCTCGCGGATCTCGATGTTGGCGCCGTCCAGCGTGCCGATCGTCAGCGCGCCGTTCAGCGAGAGCTTCATGTTGCCGGTGCCAGAGGCCTCCATGCCGGCCGTCGAGATCTGCTCGGAGAGGTCCGCGGCCGGCATGATCTTCTGCGCGAGCGAGACGTCGTAGTCCGGCAGGAACACGACCTTGAGCCGGCCGTCGATGCTGCGGTCGTTATTGACCGTCCTCGCGACGTTGTTGATCAGCTTGATGATGGACTTGGCCATCACGTAGCCGGGCGCGGCCTTGCCGGCGAAGATCACCGTGCGGGGCACGAAATCGCCGCCCGGATTGGCGCGGATCCGGTTGTAGCGCGTGATCACGTACAGCAGGTTCAGCAGCTGCCGCTTGTACTCGTGGATCCGCTTGACCTGCACGTCGAACAGCGACTCGACATCCACCTCGATGCCGACCCGCTTCAGGATCACGTCCGCGAAGCGCTGCTTGTTCTCGAGCTTGATCTCGTGGAAACGTGCCCTGAAGGCCGGATCGTCCGCAGCCCACCGCAGCCGCTCGATCTCCTCGAGGTCGTTCTCCCAGGCGTGGCCGAGCCGCTCGGTCAGCAGCGCCGAGAGACCCGGGTTCGACTGCTTCAGCCAGCGGCGAACCGCGATGCCGTTCGTGACGTTGGTGAACCGCTCCGGATAGAGCTCGGCGAAGTCCGCGAAGATGGTCCGTCGCATCAGGTCGGAGTGCAGCTTGGCGACGCCGTTCACGGTATGGCTGCCGGCCACCGCGAGGTGCGACATGCGGACCATGCGGCCGTGCGACTCGTCGATCAGCGACATCCGCTGGCGCCGTTCGGTGTCGTTCGGGTGCCGCGCGGTGATCGTCTCGAGCAGGTCGCGGTTGATCAGGTAGATGATCTGCAGGTGCCGGGGCAGGATGTGCTCGAAGAAGGCCACCGGCCACACTTCGAGCGCCTCGGGCAGCAGCGTGTGGTTCGTGTAGGAGAAGACCCGCCGCGTGATGTCCCAGGCCCGGGCCCACTCCATCTCGTGCTCGTCGACCAGCAGCCGCATCAGCTCGGGAATCGCCAGCGCCGGATGCGTGTCGTTCAGCTGGATCGACACCGCCTCGGGCAGTGACTCGAGCGCGCGGCCCTCGGCGAGATGCTGGGCCAGCATGTCCTGCAGGCTCGCGCTGACGAAGAAGTACTGCTGCTTGAACCGCAGCTCCTTGCCCTGCGGGGTGGTGTCGTCCGGATACAGGATCCGCGAGACGTTCTTCGCCTCGACTTCGGCTACCGAGGCCTCCGCGTGGCGGCCCGCGTTGAACACTTCGACGTTGAACGGCGCGATCGCACGCCCGGTCCACAGCCGCAGGTGGTTGACGGTCGGGCTGCGGTTGCCCGGGATCAGCTGGTCGAAGCCGACGGCCCAGATGTTGCGGGTGTCCACCCAGCGGTAGCGGGTGCGCCCGAGCGCGTCCTGGCTCGCGAGGCACCGCCCGCCGAAGCGGACGACGTAACGCGCGTCGTCGCGCTGGATTTCCCAGGGATTGCGATGACGCAGCCAGCTGCTGGCGATCTCGCCCTGGCGGCCTTCCTCGTCGACCACCTGGGTGAAGATCCCGTAGTCGTAGCGGATGCCGTAACCCACCGCCGGCAGCTGCAGCGTGGCGAGCGAGTCTAGAAAACAGGCCGCCAGGCGGCCGAGGCCACCGTTGCCGAGGCCCGGGTCGATTTCTTCCTCGGCCACGCGGTCGAGGTCCAGGCCGAGCTCCTGCAGCGCCTCCCGAGCTTCCTGTACCAGCTCGCCGTCGAGGCTGGAGAGACCGTTCACCAGCGAGCGACCGAGCAGGTATTCGACCGACAGGTAGCAGACCCTTTTGACCCCTGCCTGGGCGATGCGCCGCTGGGTCGCGAGCCAGCGCGCAGAGAGTTCCTCGCGGACCGCCATCGACAGCGCGTCGTAGACGTCCCGCTGCGTAGCCGTCTCCGGATCCTTGCCGAGCGAGCGCGTCAGCCGGTCGTGCAGCGCGGCGCGCAGCGTGCCGGGCGACAGGCCGATCCCCGAAAGCAGCGTCGTGTTTCTCACCGGCGGGCTCGGCTCCCTGGGCGCGGTCCGATCACAGCACTTCGAGCGTGCGCTCGGAGACGATTCGCCAGGTATTGCCCTCGCGAACCAGCGTCAGCTCGCGGCGAACCCCGTCCTGGCCGAAGCGCTGCACGAACGTCACCACCCTGCGATCTGCGCCGGCGGCGGTCACCGTGACGTCCTCGATGTTCGCGGACGGTGCGCGGCCGGAGCTCACCTGGCGCTCGCGCTGCTCAAGGTAGGCGGCCGAGCCACCGGCGCCGGGTGCCTCGAAGTTGCTCGCGTACATCGCCATCACGGCGTCCACCTGCCCCTCGCTCCAGGCACGCGCCCAGGCGCGCACCGCGTCCTCCGAGGAGTCCGCCGCGGCCCCGGGCCTGGCGAAGAACGGTGGCGGGTCGTCGAGGCAGCGCGGCGCGGGGTCGAGACGGGCAGCGTCCGGCGCGACGGCCGGAATCTCGAGCGGAGAGAGCCGCTCGCTCGGCGTGATCTCGGGCGGCAGTCGCAGCGGCGGCCGGTCCACGGCCTGCAGGTAGGCCTGGTCGCCTCCACAGGAGCCCGTCGTGCTGCAGGCACTCACCAGCGTAGCGAGGACCAGCGGCAGCAGAAGGGTGGGAGGCGACAGTCGCATCGGGTAACCAGGCAAGCTACGAAGGAAGGCGCGCATTGTACAGAGGCGGCCCGGGCCATGACGACGGCGTCGCCACGCAGGCGCTCAGATCCGGTCCAGGTCCCAGAGCTGTGCGATCGTGCCGCGGCGCACGAACATGCCGGATCCGGCGTTCAGGAACGCCGGGGCCAGCCGCCGGCGATACCAGTCGCTGGGCCGCAGGTTCACTTCCCGGTCGGTCAGGCGCTTGTCGCAGTACCGCTCCCAGTCCTCACGGGTCAGCACGCCGAAGTGCAACGCGGCCGCGCAGAGCTGCCCGAGGTTGCGCATTGCCGCGCCGGCCTCCCGTTCGTCGAGGTATTGCAGCACGTCGTAGCAGATCACCAGGTCGTAGGGTCGCCTCGCGCGGTAGGTCGCCGCGGACCCGGCTTCCCAGCCGTAGCGCTCACAGAGGTACGGGCTCACTTCCAGGCCGGTGTACGTGGCCCCGGGGAAACGCCGCAGCAGTTGCCGCTTGAGCAGCCCGAGGCCACAGCCGATATCGAGGATCGACCGTACCTCGAGCTCCAGGTGTCGCATGAAGGCGGCGATGAAGTTCGCGCGGCGCGACATTTCGGCCGGGGTCACGACCCGGGTCTGCGGGTCGCGGTAATAGCGCCGGTAGAAGCCGGCGTCGAATCGTTCGGACGGACTTTGCTCTGGCACGGGCGGCAGCATAGGCATTCCGCGGCAGGCCCACCAGACGGCAGAGGATCAATCAAGAAAAATCTGTGAATTACGCGAACTTGCAGCTGATTTCCACGCATTTTGTATATTATCTGATTAATAACATGAATGCTCGGTGCCGCCGTGAATCACCGGCGGGTCCGGCAGGCCGTCGGGCACGGGTCCATTGAGTACCGTGGATTCCGCCCCCACCTACTGCCGCATGAGTTCCCAGAGGCGGACCGAGACATGAAGCGTCGCAATCCAGGCACGCCATGGATGTGGGCCGAGGCCGTGGACCTGATCGACCAGGCCGAGCGCCTGCAAAGGCAGTTCTTCAGGCTGTCCGGGGGCGCGGACCGGCCGGGCTGGGAGCCGCCGGTGGACGTGTACTCGAACGGCGACGAGATCCTGATCGAGGTGGCGCTGCCCGGGGTTCCGGTGGATCGCGTGACCGTGGTGCTGTCGGCGGACGAACTCGTCGTTCGCGGCGAGCGCAGCCTGCGCCGGCGACCCGCCGGCGCGTCGATCCATCGCCTCGAGATCCCCTATGGCCGGTTCGAACGCCGGATCGGCCTGCCGCCGGCCCACTGGGAACTCGCCGCACAGGAATTTGCAAACGGCTGCTTGCAGCTGCTGCTGGCCCGCCGCTGAGCGGGCAGAGGTGACCGAATGAGCACGAACGAACATCAGGCAACGAACTCTTCGGAAGAGCGACCCGAGGCGCCGGGCCTTCCGGAGGACATGCTGATCGTCCTGCCCGTGCGGAACATGGTCCTGTTCCCGGGCGTCGTGCTGCCGGTCGCGATCAAGCGCGAGCAGACCGTGGCCGGCGCACAGGAGGCGGTCCGCACCGACAGCAAGGTGGGTTTCCTGCTGCAGAAAGACCCCAAAACCGACGAACCCGGCTTCGACGACCTGCACCGCGTCGGCACCGCGGCCTCGATACTGCGCTACATCACCGCGCCGGACGGTACCCACCACCTCGTCTGCCAGGGCGAGCGCCGTTTTCGCGTCATCGACCGGGTCAGTGGCTTTCCGTACCTGGTCGCGCGCGTCGAGTACCTGAACGACTCCGGCGCTGCGCATCCCGAGGTCGAGGCGCGCTCGCTGCTGCTGAAGGAAAAGGCCGCCGAGGCGATCTCGCTGCTGCCCCAGGCGCCGGCCGAGCTGGCGAACAGCCTCCAGGCCATGGAATCGCCGTCGGCGCTCGCCGACACGATTGCGAGCTTCCTGGACGTGAAGCCGTCTCAGAAGCAGCAGATTCTCGAAACGCTCGAGTTGCGCGAGCGGCTCGAGCGCGTGGCGGACCACCTGACCCGACGGGTCGAAGTGCTGCGGCTCTCCAGGCACATCGAGCAGCAGACCAAGGAGGCGATCGACGACCGGCAGAAAGAGATCCTGTTGCGCGAGCAGATGCGCCAGATCCAGAAGGAACTGGGCGAGGACGGGGGTGCGGCAGAGGAGATCGGCGAGCTTCGCGAAGCGATCGAGAAGGCCGGCATGCCCGAGGACGTCAAGGAGCACGCCGCGAAGGAGCTCAAGCGGCTCGAGCGCATGAACGAGGCGAGCGGCGAGTACTCGATGGCCCGCACCTACCTGGACACGCTGCTGGCGATGCCGTGGTCGAAGCTCGACGAGGAGGTCATCGACATCGAGCGGGCCCGGGAGATCCTCGACGAGGATCACTACGGCCTCGCGAAGATCAAGAAGCGGATCCTGGAGTATCTGGCGGTACGCAAGCTGAACCCCGAGGGGCGCAGCCCGATCCTCTGCTTCGTCGGGCCCCCGGGCGTCGGCAAGACCTCGCTGGGCCAGAGCATCGCGCGCGCGCTCGGGCTGAAGTTCCAGCGGGTGAGCCTCGGCGGCGTCCACGACGAGGCCGAGATCCGCGGTCACCGCCGGACCTACATCGGTGCGCTGCCCGGCAACGTCATACAGGCGCTCCGCAAGGCCGGAACCCGCAACCCGGTCATGATGCTGGACGAGATCGACAAGCTCGGCCGCGGCATCCAGGGCGACCCGGCCTCGGCCTTGCTCGAGGTGCTGGACCCGGAGCAGAACTCCACGTTCCGGGACAACTATCTCGGCGTTCCGTTCGACCTGTCCAAGGTGCTGTTCATCGCGACCGCGAACCAGCTCGACACGATCCCGGGACCGCTGCGGGACCGCATGGAGATCATCGAGCTGACCGGCTACACGGAAGAGGAGAAGGTGGAGATCGCGCGCCGCTACCTGGTGCGGCGGCAGCTCGCGGCCAACGGGCTCGAGCCGGGGCAGGCCGCCTTCACCGACGAGGCGCTCGCGCGGATGGCGCGTGACTACACCCGGGAAGCCGGCTGCCGCAACCTCGAGCGGCAGATCGCCGCGGTGCTGCGCAACATCGCGGTGAGGATCGCCGAGGGCAAGGAAACCAGCGTCCACGTCGACGCCGACGACGTGCCCGAGATACTCGGCGCACCCCGTTTCGAGAACGAGGTCGCGATGCGGGTCAGCGTCCCCGGCGTCGCGACCGGGCTCGCCTGGACCCCTGTCGGCGGAGACATCCTGTTCGTGGAGGCGACGCGCGTGCCGGGCAGCGGCAAGCTGATCCTGACCGGACAGCTCGGCGACGTGATGAAGGAGAGCGCGCAGGCGGCGCTGAGCCTGGTCAAGGCGCAGTCGGCGGACCTCGGCATCGATCCGTCGTTGTTCGAGAAGAGCGACATCCACGTGCACGTCCCGGCGGGCGCCATCCCGAAGGACGGCCCGAGCGCCGGCGTCGCGCTGTACACGGCGCTGGTATCGCTGCTGACCGGGCGGACGGTCCGCAACGACGTAGCGATGACCGGCGAAGTCAGCCTGCGCGGGCTCGTGCTGCCGGTCGGCGGCATCAAGGAGAAGACCGTCGCGGCACGCCGGGCCGGGATCCGCAAAGTGCTGCTGCCGGCGCGCAATCGCAAGGATCTCGAGGAGATTCCCGACAGCGTCCAGGGCGAGTTGCAGTTCATCTGGCTCGAGCGCGTACAGGATGCGACCGAGGCGGCTTTCGAGCCGCCGTCCGGCGAGGAGTCGCGCCGGCTCGCACCGACGGGCACCTGAGCCGACCGGCCAGCGGGCGTTTCGGCGACGGACGAGGCAGCCTCGCCTGCCGGGCGGTCAGCGTCCGAGTGACAGCGGCTGGCCGCAGCTCGGGCACCGCCTCTGGTTTCGGGCGAGCGGTGCGCCGCACTGCCGGCAGCTGCGGCGCAGGTGCAGTCCGGCTCGAAGATCCAGGCGGATCCCGCCGGCGTCGCAGCGGGCCGCGCCGCAGCTGCAACTCGATGACCCTTTCACCCAGATACCTCCATGAATCTGTCCGCCCGGCGCGGTTGGGAATCGTTTGCGCTTAATAGCGCTGCCGGGGCCGGCGCGCAAGCTCCGCGAATCAGATGCGGATCGCCATCCAGGCTCTCGAGCGCCAGCGAAGGAACAGCGCGGTGCCGAGCGCCGCGACATAGGCGAGCAGGGCCAGCCAGCCGCCGACGGCGCCGAGCCCGAGTTGCGGCAGGAAGCCGACGAACCCCTGGCCGGGCCCGAACGACAGCGCGTGCGCCAGCGGGATGAAGAAGCCCCAGGACAACCCGATCGCGAGCACGGCAGGCACGGCGGCATCCCCGGCGCCGCGCAGGCTGAAGGCGCTGCCGAGGTTCAGGCCGTCGAACAGCTGGTAGCCCGCCGCAATCCACAGCAGCACCGAACCCAGCCGCACGAGCTCGGCGCCGTTCACGTCGCCGGGTGACACGAACTTCGGCAGCAGCCATGGGCCCAGTGCCGCGACGACCAGTCCCAGGCACCCCATGAAGCACACCGCCAGGCCGATGACGCTGTTGCCGAGCCGCCGCGCCCAGTCGCGATCCCCGGCGCCGATCGCCTGGCCCACCAGCGTCGTTCCCGCAAGCGCGATGCCGACCCCGGGCATGTAGATCATCGAGGTCAGCATCATCACCAGCTGCGTCGCCGCGCCGTCCACCTGGCTCAGGCGGACCTGCATCAGCTGGAACACGGCCATGCCGAAGATGTCGGCGGCGTAGAGCAGACCCATCGGCAGGCCGATCCGCAGCTGTCGCCGCAGGCCACGGGCATCGAAGCGCCAGGTGATGTCGCTGCGATAGCGCGCCCGGACGGACCCGCCCATGAAGACGACCAGCGCGAGCACGGTTCCGAGCAGCATGCTGAGATTCGTCGCCCAGGCAGCCCCCGCCATGCCGAAGCCGAGCTCGAAGATCAGCAGCTGGTTCAATCCGGCGTTGGCCAGCGCAACGCACAGCATCGTGGCCAGCGTGACTCCGGGCCGGGAGATGCCGTTGAAAAAGCCGAAGATGGCCCACAGCATCACGCCGATCGGGGCGCCGAGCATGCGCGGCCACCAGAACTCGAGCGCGAGGCGACGCACTTCGGGCTCGACGCCCGCCGCGGCAAGGGCCGGGGCGGCCGTGAAACCCGCGACCGCGAACAGCGGCAGCGTCAGCAGCGAGCCCCAGATCGCGACCCACAGCGCGTGGCCGGCACGGCGGTGCCGGCGTCCGCCTTCGGCCTGCGCAACCAGCGTCTGCACCGCGAGGCCGACGCCGCTGAACAGCACGATGAAGAAGATGACCAGCCAGTAGATCGAGGCCATTCCCGCCATCGCGGTCGTCGAGATGTGACCGACGAACCAGGTGTCGGTGAGGCTGATCACCGCATGAACGCTGCTGTTGAGCATCAGCGGCAGCGCCAGCGCCGCGATCGCGCGGAAGTCGATGCGGACCCGGCCGCTGCCGTCGATCCTGCGCGCCGGCAGGGTGCGGCCGACCGCCCGGGCGTCCTCGGTGGCAGCCATATGACGGTCCCGCAGCCGTGAGGGCCGCGCATTCTGCCAGATCGCCGCGAATTTTCAGCAGACCAGCTGCCACCGATGCGTCCGCGGTGCGACAATTTCACGCCTCCGACTCGCGACGGGCTCCTGCCAGCGAACATGCGCAACACTACCGGTCTTTACCTGCGGCTCGCAGCCGCCGTGCTCCTCGTCGCCACGGCGATTTCCCCGACGCGTGCGCAGGAGACCGCGCCGGCCGAGCCGGCGGCGAAACCGAAGAAGCAGGTCATCGAGATCGCGGAGATACCGCTGCGCGCGGACGCGGACGAGCAGTTCGCCCGCGAGACGATCGCGCGGGCCGGGAAGGCGCCGCCGACCGCGAGACTGGAAGAGCAGCTGCAGACGATCGAGGCCGGTATCGTGGGCCTGTCCGGACGAACCAAGGACATGGACCTCACGATGCTGCCGACGCTGCGGCTGGACAGCCTGGAGCGTCACTGGAAGTTCTACGACCGCCAGCTGAGCGAATGGCGCAAGGAGCTGCAACGCCTGACCGTGCCGTACACGGATACGGACGAGCAGCTCTCAAAGCGTCGCGCGGCCTGGGACGACACGCGTGCGGCCGGGGTGCTCGATGGTGCGACGCCCGCGCTGGTGCAGCGGGTGGACCAGGTCACGAGGCAGCTGGAGCAGGCTGATCAGGCCCTGTCGAAGCCGCTGGGCACGCTGCTGCGCCTCGGCAGCAGGGCCAGCCGACTGCAGGGCGCCGCCCAGGCCAGCATCAAGGCGGTGTCCGCAGCCATCCAGTACCAGGACAGCCGCCTGCTGGTGCGGGATTCCGCTCCGCTCTGGGAAGCGGCTTCCGAGCCTCGCTCTACCGACGCGCTCGACGCCGCGCTCGCGGGACTGCAGATCGAAAGCCAGTTCATGCAGGAGTACGACGCGGCAAAGGCCCACCGCCAGGCGGCCTACCGCATCGGCGCGATCCTGCTGCTGCCGCTGATGCTGTGGCTGAGCCGCCGCAGCCGGAAGATCGTCTCGGACGATCCGGAACTGGCTGGCTCGGCGAACGTGCTGCTGCGCCCGATATCCGCCTGGCTGGTGCTGGTGCTGGTGGGTGTCGTCATCACCGATCCAGACGGCCCGTTGCTGCCCCATCAGGCCGCGCTGCTCGTGGCGCTGATACCGGTGCTGCGACTGCTCCCGCAGGAAGTCTTCAATACGCTGGGTTCCTGGCCGTACATCGGCACGGCGCTGTACCTGCTCGACCGGCTGGGTTTCCTGCTGATCGGGCAGCCGTTCTGGTTCCGCATCCACCTGCTGGTCGTGACCGTTCTCGCGCTGGGTGCACTGGTCTGGCTGCTGCTGCGATCGGCGAGGCGCCCGGCCGACGAGCCCCGTTCGCGCATCGCGACAGCCGCGCGGCTGGTCGGATGGCTCGCGAGCCTCGCGCTGCTCGTTTCGCTGATCGCGAACCTGATCGGCAACGTGTCGCTGGCCACGACGCTGACCAACGGCACGCTCGACAGCGGCTACATCGGACTCGCGCTCTATGCCGGCGCCACGGTGCTCGCGGCGATCGTCAAGCTGCTGTTCGGGCGCCGGGACGTCAGCTCGCTGCACATCGTCAGGCAGCGCACCGGGCCGCTGCTCGGCAGCTTCAGCAAGCTGATCAAGGCCGCAGCGCTGGCCCTCTGGGTGCTGGTGACGCTGAACGAATTCCGGGTCCTCAGACCGATGGTGGACGGGCTCAGGCGCGTGCTCGGCTATCCGCTCGAGATCGGCGAGGTCACGCTGACGCTCGGCAACATCGTGCTCTTCGTGCTGGCAGTCTATGTAGCGTTCTGGCTGGCGAAGACGATCCGGGCCGTGCTCGCCGAGGAAGTGCTGCCGAACATGTCGCTGCCGCGCGGCGTCGGCAACAGCGTGTCTACGCTGACCTATTACGGCGTCGTGTTGCTCGGCTTCCTCGTCGCACTCGCGGTCGCGGGATTCGAAGTCGGCCAGTTCGCGATCGTGTTCGGCGCACTGGGCGTCGGCATCGGCTTCGGCCTGCAGAACGTCGTGAACAATTTCGTTTCCGGGCTGATCCTGATGTTCGAGCGGCCGATCCAGCCCGGGGACGTCGTGGAGGTCACCGGCACCTCTGGCAGGGTCCGCGAGATCGGCATGCGAGCCACGACGCTGACGACCTTCGAGGGCGCGGACGTGGTCGTGCCGAACGGAAGCCTGCTCTCGGACAAGCTGATCAACTGGACGCTGAGCGACATGAACCGCCGGCTCGACGTCAACGTCGGCGTCGCCTACGGCACCGATCCGAAGCGGGTGATCGACCTGCTGCTCGACGTGGCCCGATCGACACAGGGCGTCGCGACGGATCCGGAGCCGATCGCGATCTTCGCGGGCTTCGGTGCCAGCTCGCTCGACTTCACGCTGCGCGCCTGGACCAACAACTTCGCGGAGTGGGTGCGCATCCGCAGCAACCTGACCGTGGGCGTGCACGACGCGATCGTCGGCGCGGGCATCGAGATCCCGTTCCCGCAGCAGGACCTGCACCTGCGCAGCGTCTCCCCGAAGGCCCGGGCCGGGCTGGCCGGGGAGACCCCGCCCGGTCCGGCCTGAGGCGGTCGCGAGGTCGCAGCGGCGTGTTCGTCGAGGCGGACCTGCTCGGACCCGTCACTCGCGCAGTGACGCTGGTCGCCGGGCTCGGCGCGCTCGCGGCGGCCGTCGCCACCGCGCCCTGGCGGGCCTGGCTCGAGGACCGCGAGCGGCAGTGGGTCTGGCTCGCGAGCCTCGCGATGCTGCTCGCGGTCTGGTCGATGCGCGCCGGGTTCACGCCGGGGCTGTCGCTGCGCTTCCTGCTCAT
This sequence comes from uncultured Steroidobacteraceae bacterium, assembly GCA_964553405.1. Classification (GTDB taxonomy): domain Bacteria; phylum Pseudomonadota; class Gammaproteobacteria; order Steroidobacterales; family Steroidobacteraceae; genus DATIRA01. Next base: position 11,366 of record CAZKLS010000013.1, on the reverse strand, counting down.
CACGACGCTGACGCTGATGCACGGCTGGCAACTGGCCGTCGCCGGTGCCGCGCTGGTGCTGCTGGTGACCTGCCTGACCGGCCAGACCGACTGGGGCAGCTTCGGCGCGAACCTGCTCTGCATGGCCGTCGTTCCCGCGCTGTTCACGGCGTGGTTCCACGAACTCGTGCACGACCGGCTGCCGCACAACTACTTCGTGTACTTCTTCGTGACCGTGTTCCTCGGCTCCGCGCTGGCCTACAACCTCGCCGGCCTCGCGCGGCTCGGGCTGCTCGTCGCCAGCGGAACCCTCGATCCGGCGCACGTGTTGCCGGAGTACGTCGCGGTGCTGCCGTTCATGAGCTTCGGCGAAGCCGTGGCCAACGGCATGCCGATGGCGATGGCCGTCGTATACCGGCCGAAGTGGGTGATGAGCTTCGACGACCGGCTGTACCTGAGGGAAGGGGATAGGGGTTAGGGGATAGGGGATAGTGTCGGAAGCGGGTAGTGACCAGCGGATAGCGGATAGTCAGAACACGTGGCGCCGTGCGACCCGGCTCCGCCACTAACCGCTACACGCTAGTTCCTATTCACTATCCCCTAACCCCTATCCCCTATCCCCTTTCCCCCACCCCCTTCCGATAAACTGGCCCCCTCAACCACAGCACCTCCGTCCCGACCATGCCCACCTACGATTACCACTGCCCCGCCAACGGCCGCATCGTCGAAGTCAGTCACAAGATGGCCGAGCAGGTCGCCAACTGGGGCGAGCTGTGCCGCCGCGCTGGCATTCCGCTGGACGGCACGCCCGGGAAGGCGAAGGTCGAGAGACTGATCACCGGAGGCAACGTGATCCATTCGGGCTCGCTCGGCAGCCAGCGCGAGCGTCCGTGCGACAGCGGCCCCTGCGGCGCACCCGTCTGCGGCGGTGGCGGCTGCAGCTTCGACTGACTCATCGCGGCCCACCGTCCGCCAGTCGCCATCCCGAACCACCGTCGTGCCGGCCGCCCCCCGCATCGGTTTCGTGTCGCTCGGTTGCCCGAAGGCACTGGTCGACTCCGAGCGCATCCTGACGCGCCTGCGCGCCGAGGGTTACCAGGTCGTCGGCAGCTACGAGGACGCGAACCTCGTGGTCGTCAACACCTGCGGGTTCATCGACGACGCGGTGCACGAGTCGCTCGATGCGATCGGCGAGGCCATCGCGCGCAACGGCCGGGTCATCGTGACCGGCTGCCTCGGCGCGCGGCCTGAGACCATCACGGAGCGGCACCCGAGCGTGCTGAAGGTCACCGGCGCGCACGCCTACGAGGAGGTCGTCGCGGCCGTGCACGATCAACTGCCGCCGCTGCACGACCCGTTCACCGATCTCGTCCCGCCGCAGGGGATCCGGCTGACGCCGCGGCATTACGCCTACCTGAAAATCTCCGAGGGCTGCAACCACCGCTGCACGTTCTGCATCATCCCGTCGATGCGCGGCGACCTCGCGAGCCGCCCGATCGGCGAGGTGATGCTCGAGGCCGAGCGGCTCGTGCGAGCCGGCGTCAAGGAGCTGCTGGTGATCTCGCAGGACACCAGCGCGTACGGCGCCGACCTGCGCTATGCCACCGGCTTCTGGGGCGGCCGGCCGGTCAAGGCGCGCTTCGCGGACCTCGTGCGGGCACTGGGTTCGCTCGACGCCTGGATCCGGCTGCACTACGTGTATCCCTATCCGCACGTCGACGAGGTCGTGCCGCTGATGGCGGAGGGTCGCGTGCTTCCCTATCTCGACATCCCCCTCCAGCATGCGAGCCCGCGCGTGCTGAAGCTGATGAAGCGGCCCGCGCAGGCGGAGAACACGCTGGCCCGCATCCAGCGCTGGCGCGGGATCTGCCCCGGGATCACGCTGCGCAGCACGTTCATTGTCGGGTTTCCGGGCGAGACCGAGCGGGACTTCGAGTTGCTGCTCGAATGGATGCGGGAGGCAAGGCTCGACAGGGTGGGCTGCTTCAAGTACTCGCCGGTGGCGGGCGCCGCCGCCAACGCGTTGCCCGACCCGGTGCCCGAGGAATTGAAGCAGCAGCGCTACGAACGGTTCATGGAGCTGGCCGCCGGCATCTCTGCGGAGAAACTGTCGGCGAAAGTGGGACAGCACATGCGGGTGCTGGTCGATCGGGTGGACGAGCAGGGCGCGATCGCGAGATCGGCCGCGGATGCCCCCGAGATCGACGGCACGGTTCGCATCCCGGAGTCCGGCGACCTCGAACCCGGTGACTGGGCCGAGGTCGAGATCACCGCGGCCGACGACTACGACCTGACGGGAGCGATCCGCCACGATCACTGAACGCATCCGCCGGCGACCGACCCGCGCCTGCGCCCCCGGGCATCGATACCCCGCGCTGCTGTTCGCGGCGCGGATGGTCGTCGCGCTGCTGGCATCGTCGGCGGCGCTGGCGGCAATCGGCCAGCCGTCCCCGGCGACCGCCACGCAGGCGCCGCCCGCCGTCGATCCGCCGACCGCTGCGCTGCAGGAGCGGATCGTCGAGCTGCAGCACGACCGCCGACGCGGGGTGCGCAACGCACGGATCGTGCTCGCGGACATCGTCACCGAGTTCTACCAGCGACAGGGGTATCGCAGGTACTGGGACGACCCGGACAGGCTGGAGCAGCTGCTGCTCGAGATCGAGCGCGTGCGCGAGGACGGTCTCGACCCGGCGGACTACCACCTGCCGACGCTGCAGTCGTTCCGTGACGAATGGCGATCGACGGGCTCGCTCACCGCAGAGGAGCTCGCCGGGCTCGAGCTGCTCGCGACCGACGGCACCGTGCTCGCGCTGTATCACCTGTTCGCGGGTAAGGTGGACCCCGAGAAGCTCAGCTCGCAGTGGAATTACGCCGGCCGGCCCATCGGCCCCGAGACGCCCGACGCACTGCTCGAGAGGGCCTTGACCCGGGGCTCGCTGCAGGAGACGTTTGAGCGGGCGCGACCCGCGCACGCCGCGTACCGTGGCACGAAGCAGAGCCTCGCGGAGTACCGCGCCATCGCGGCCGCCGGAGGCTGGCCGCAGCTGCCGGCGGGTCCGACGCTCGAGCCCGGCGCCGATGATGCACGGCTGCCGGTACTACGACAGCGGCTGCAGGTCACCGGCGACCTCGCGGAAATCCCGGGTGAGGCCGCCGACTTCTACGATCCCGCGACCGTCGAAGCGGTGCGGCGCTTCCAGCAGCGTCACGGCCTCGGCGTCGACGGCGTGGTCGGACCGGCCACGCTAGAGGCGCTCAACGTGCCGGTGGAGCGGCGCATCGACCAGCTGCGGATCAACCTCGAGCGGGGACGCTGGGTGCTGCACGAGCTGCACGGCGAGTTCGTGCTGGTGGACATCGCCGGCTTCGAGGTGAGCTATCGCCGCGACGACGAGGTGCTGTGGAGTTCACGCGCGATCGTCGGTCGTCCGTACCGGGAAACACCGGTATTCAAGGCCGAGATCGACCACGTCGTATTCAACCCGACCTGGACGATACCGCCGGGCATTCTGGCCAAGGACAAGCTGCCGGTCATCAAGCGCGACCCGGGCTACCTCGAGCGCAACAACATCCGGGTGATCGACCGCAACGGCCGGCAGGTCAGTCCGTATTCGGTCAACTGGCAGCGCTACAGCGGCTCGGCCATCCCTTACCAGCTCGTCCAGGATCCCGGACCGGCCAACGCGCTCGGGCTCGTCAAGATCATGTTTCCGAACCCTTACCTCGTCTACCTGCACGACACGCCGAGCAAGGAACTCTTCGAACGCGACACGCGGACCTTCAGCTCGGGCTGCATACGGGTGCAGAAGGCCTTCGAGCTCGCGGAGATCGTGCTCGGCGAGCCCGGCCGTTGGAACCAGCAGTCCATGGCGGAAATCGTCGCGAGCAAGCGCACGCAGACCGTCCGGCTGGAGCGCAAAGTGCCGGTCCTTCTGCTGTACTGGACCGCGCAGCCGCTGCCGGACGGCCGGACGGCCTTCCGCAAGGACATCTACGACCGGGATCCGCCACTGCTCGCCGCGCTGGACAGCGGCTTTCGGCTGCCGCAGCGTCGCGACTGAAGCGAGCGGGCAACAAAAAGCCGGCGGGCTCGTCGAGCGCCGCCGGCCAGATCGTTCCGAAGCAGCAGTCTCCGGCCCTGCGCTCAGCCTCCGCTGTCGGTACGGATCAGCATGACCCGTCGATTCTGCTGCCGCCCGGCCTCGGTCGAATTGTCCGCGATCGGTTGCGACTCGCCCTTGCCGAGCGACTGCAGCCGGCCGGGATTGACGCCCCTCGACACCAGGTAGTCGTAGACCGACTTCGCACGGCGCTCGGAAAGACCGAGGTTGTACGCGTCCGTGCCGAGACTGTCCGTGTGGCCCTCGATCAGCGCGGTGGCCTCAGGGATCTGGTTCATGAACTGCGTCACCCGCTCGAGCTCGCGTATCGACTCGGAGCGCAGCTCGGCGCTGTCGAAATCGAAGAACAGCATCAGTCGCGAGACGAGGCTGCAGCCGTAGCGATCGACCGTGTCGCCGGCCGGCGTGTTCGGGCACTTGTCGTCCGCGTCGCAGACACCGTCGCCGTCACCGTCGGCGCAGGGACCGGCCGTGGGCGCGGCAGGAGCAGGAGCAGGCGCAGACGCCACGGCCGCCGCCGGTGCGGGCGCGGGCGGCGCGTACTGCGGTTCGTGCTGCCCGAAGCGGTAACCGACCATCAGGCCCACCAACAGCGGGTCGATCGCGACCTTGAACGCGTCGCCCGGAACCTCGCGGATCTTCGCCTCGGTGTCGATGTCGATCCAGCGGACGTCCAGGTTCAGGAACCAGCTGCGGTTCAGTGCGAAGTCGAGTCCCGCGATCGCGGCCGGACCGAGATCGTCGTCCAGCTTCATGTCGGAGGGGTCCTCGTCGAAGAACATCGCGGCCGTGACGCCGGCGCCGAGGTACGGCCGCCAGCGCCCGTCCGGATTGAACGTGTAGATCCAGCCGAGCGTGAGCGGCACCAGGCCCGCCTCGGCGGTCCCCAGTCCCTCGAGGTCCATGTCCAGCTGGAACGGCGCGGAGCCGAACAGCTCCATGCTCCAGTGTTCGCTGAACTGATAGGCCACGGCCAGCGTGAACATGGCCGCGTCGTCCACGTCGATCTCGCGCTTTCCATAGCCGTCGTCGAGGTTCAGCGAGCCGTTCGAGCTCTTCGGACTCAGGTAGTGCCCACCGGCCTTGATGCTCCAGTTGCTGCCGTCGTAGGCGCGCGCCGGCCCCGACGCGACCAGGACGCCGGCCACCGTGCAGGCCAGCAACATCGACATGCGTTTCATCGACTTACTCCGTTCAGGGATGCGAAAGCTATAGCAGGGGGCGATGCCCGCGGCAATCAACCGGCCGATGGGACCACCGTCGCTGCGAACTGGATCACGCCAGGGCGGAACGCCGCTCAGCCGTGGTGGTGTCCGCCGGGTCCGTGCACGTGGCCGTGCTCGAGCTCCTCGGCCGTCGCGTCCCGCACATCGGCCACCTCGACCGCGAAATTCAGGTTCTGGCCGGCGAGCGGGTGGTTGCCGTCCACCATGACCATGTCGCCCTGCACCTTGGTCACGGTCACGACCCGCGCCTGCCCCTCCGAGGTCTGCGCGTGGAACTGCATGCCGGGCTCCACCTTGGACACTTTTCCGAAGGCCCGTCGCGGCACGCTCTGCACCAGCCGCTCGTCGCGGTCTCCGTAGCCCTCGGCCGGCTCGACCTTGACGTCGAGCTTGTCGCCCGTCGCACGCCCCTCGAGCGCCTTCTCGAGCCCGGGAATGATGTTGCCCTTGCCGTGGAGATAGGCGAGCGGGTCGCCGCCCGAGGAACTGTCCAGCACCGCGCCGGAGTCGTCAGTGAGCGTGTAGTGAATGAGTACGACCTTGTCCTGCGCAATCTGCATGCGTGACCTCCGTGGGATTGATGGCGGCGGCGCCTGGGCGCCGCAGATTCAGACCGGCCGGCCGTCCTTCAGGCGCAGCCAGCCGCGAGCGACCCGATAGATGATCCAGATCCCGACGACCAGGATGCCGAACAGCCAGGTGAGGATGCCCAGGCCGAGCAGCAGCACCAGCGGCGCCGAGAACAGGCCGATCAGCAGTATCCAGAGCAGCGCGAACCAGAAGGTCCGGAGCTGCCAGCCGAAGTGGCTGTCGAGATAGGTGCCCCTGGCATCGCCGCGCTTCACGTAGTTCATCACGACCGCGATGATCGACGGGATGCCGAAGACGAAGGCCGTGGCGACGAACGCCGAGCCGAACACGCCGATCAGCGCGCTCGCGGCGTGCAGCGCATACATCCAGTGCGTGTAGCTGACCAGCGAAGGGTCGACCGGGCGGGTCGCGGCGGTGTCGGTCACGTCTGCGGCCTCGGCGGGTAGGGCATCGAAGGAGCCGGCAGTATCGCAGATCGACGACGGGCGACCAAATGCACCGCGGCCCGGCGCGGTCCCTGACTGCGCCGGTCTACACCCGTCCCGCCACGGCACTTCGCCCGGGGCACGTCTCCGTTGCAGGCTCTGTATACAATCCCGGGCACACCCTGGAGAGTTCATGAAGTTTCAGACAAGCATCCGGATTCTCGCTTTCGTGCTGACCTGCCTCGCCGCGGGCACCGCGGCGGCGAAGACGTTGCCGAACATCGTCATTCTCGCCACCGGCGGCACCATCGCCGGCGCGCAGCCGAAGGAGGGAGACCCCGGATACAAGGCCGGCAGCCTCCAGATCGGAGCGCTGATCTCGGCGGCGCCCGGCATCGATGAGCTGGCCCGCATCACCGGCGAGCAGATCGCGTCGATCGGCAGCCAGGACATGAACGACGCCGTGTGGCTCGAACTCGCCGCTCGCGCGAACGCACTGCTGGACGACTCGACGGTCGACGGCATTGTCGTGACCCACGGCACCGACACGCTGGAGGAGACCGCCTACTTCCTGAGCCTGGTCGTCGACAGCGACAAGCCGATCGTTCTGGTCGGCTCGATGCGGCCGGCGACCTCCACCAGCCCCGACGGCCCGCTGAACCTGTACAACGCCGTGGCCGTAGCCGCCGACCCGGGCGCGAAGGGACGCGGCGTCATGGTGGTCTCGAACGACGACCTGTTCGCGGCGCGGGAGGTCCAGAAGACCAATACGACGGACCTGCAGACGTTCGTGGCGCCGAACCGTGGTCCGATCGGCGAGGTCTACTACGGCAAGCCCTGGTATTTCGGCAGGCCCGCGACACGCCACGGCGTGAACAGCGAGTTCTCGCTCGACGGCGTGACGAAGCTGCCGCGGGTGGACATCGTCTACGCGCACGAGAACGCGGATGGCGTGCTGGTCGAAGCGGCCGTCGCGGCAGGCGCGAAGGGCCTCGTGCTGGCGGGCGTGGGCGACGGCAATACCAGCCGGTCGATGGTGGACGCGCTTGCCGCCGCCGCGAAGTCAGGCGTGCTGGTCGTGCGCAGCAGTCGCGTCGGCAGCGGCATCGTCAGAAGGAACATCGAGATCAACGACGACGAGCTCGGCTTCGTCGCGGCGCTGGAGCTGAACCCGCAGAAAGCCCGCGTGCTGCTGCGGCTCGCGCTGCTGAAGACGAAGTCGCCGGCCGAAGTGCAGCGGATGTTCAGCGAATACTGAGTTCAGCTGGCAGCAATCGTCCCGTTGCAAGAGCCTCCTGATCAGAATCGGAGCAACAGGACGAGCAGCAGTACCGTCGTCAGTGTCGCGACAGCCGTCCGAAAGGTGTTCCAGCGCAACCACCGGGAATCAAAATTTTCTCTGGTCACCCGCAGCTCGGACTCAGGCATCGTATCGAGATCTCGGGACTGAAGGTGGTTGTTGAGCGGGACGTTGACGACGACCGTGGGCAACTGCACACCGAGAATGTAGATCGTGCACGCGACAAGCAGCAGGATTCGATCGACGCCTTCCAGTCGCCAGATGCCCAACACGGTAGAAGCCAGCAATGCAATGACGGAACCGAGCCAGACCGACATGAATATCGGCTGGTTGTCCTGAATCACGCGATCCACCGCCTTGAACGACTTCAGATAGGCCCGATCGCCCAAGGCCTTGATGCCTGGCATCACGACGACAGCAAAAGCGAGCACCAGACCAGCGACCAGCGAACAGAGGAGCGCTGACAGCAGTACTCCGAATTGAATCAGTTCCATGACACGTGCTCTGTTCAGGTGTCTCCAACGCTGATGGCAACCGTTACGCGCGGGTTCAGCACCGCCTCCGCCGATGGCGCGGCGGTCCGCGGTGACCCTTCCGAAGGGGCCTCATCGTCCAGTCGGTCGCTCATTACGGGTTCATTTCTCCTGGACGACGCGCCCTTCTGCGATGGGCCCTATTCAACCGTCACCGACTTCGCGAGATTGCGCGGCTGATCCACGTCCGTTCCCTTCAGGATCGCGCAGTGGTAGGCGAGCAGCTGCAGCGGCACGGTGTAGACGGCCGGCGCCTGGAAGTAGGTCACGTGCCGCGGCATCCGGATCACGGTCACGCCCTCGGACGACTCGATGCCGGATTCCGGGTCCGCGAAGACGTACAGCTCGCCGCCGCGCGCGCGCACTTCCTGCAGGTTGGACTTCAGCTTCTCGAGCAGGTCGTTGTTCGGCGCGACCGCGATCACCGGCATGTCCCGGTCCACCAGTGCCAGCGGCCCGTGCTTCAGCTCTCCGGCCGGATAGGCCTCGGCGTGGATGTAGGAAATTTCCTTCAGCTTCAGCGCGCCCTCCATCGCGATCGGGTGCATCGGCCCGCGGCCGAGGAACAGCGCGTGGTGCTTGTCCGCGAAGCGCTCGGCGAGTGCGCGGATCTCCCCGTCCAGCGCCAGGGCGCTCTCGATCAGCGAGGGGATGCCCAGCAGTCTCTGCACCAGCCCGCGCTCGCGCTCGGCGTCGGCGCTGTGGAACTTCGCCAGCGCGACGACGAGCATGTTGAAGGCCGCGAGCTGGGTCGTGAACGCCTTGGTCGAGGCGACGCCAATCTCGGGACCGGCACGGGTCAGCATCACCAGTTCCGACTCCCGCACCAGCGAGCTCTCGGGCACGTTGCAGATCGCCAGCTGCGACAGGTAGCCGGCCTGCTTCGCGAGCCGCAGCGCCGCGAGCGTGTCCGCGGTTTCGCCGGACTGCGACACGCTGACGAACAAGGTGTTTTTCGGTACGACCGGGTTGCGGTAGCGGTACTCGCTCGCGATCTCGACCCAGCAGGGCAGGCGGCAGATCTGCTCGATGAAGTACTTCGCGACCATGCCCGCGTGATAGCTGGTGCCGCAGGCGACGATGCGCACCGCCTCGGTGCGCGCGAACACGGCCGAGGCCGCCGGGCCGAACGCGGCCTCGAGCAGCCGGCTGCCGGTGACGCGCTCGTCCAGCGTCTGCGCGACCGCGCGCGGCTGCTCGTTGATCTCCTTCAGCATGTAATGGGCGTACTGGCCCTTCTCGGCCGCGTCGGCCGACAGCTCGCTCTCGCGGACCGGGCGCTGCACGGTACTGCCGTCCGTGTCCACCAGCCGCACGCCCTGCCGGCGGATCTCCCCGACGTCGCCTTCCTCGAGGAACATGAAGCTGCGGGTCACGGGCAGCAGCGCCGCGACGTCCGAGGCGACGTAGTTCTCGCCGTCGCCGAGCCCGATCACGACCGGGCAGCCCTGGCGCGCGACGACGATCCGGTCGGGATCGTCGTGCGAGATGACCGCCAGCGCGTAGGCGCCCTCGAGCTCGGCGACCGTGGCGCGGACGGCCTTCAGCAGGTCGCCGGTCAGGCGCAGGTGGTGATCGATCCGGTGCGCGATCACCTCGGTATCGGTCTCGGAGCTGAACTCGTAGCCGAGCCGCTCGAGCTCGGCACGCAGCTCTTCGTGGTTCTCGATGATCCCGTTGTGCACGATCGCGATCCCTTCGCGCGAGATGTGCGGATGCGCGTTGCGTTCGCTCGGCACGCCGTGCGTGGCCCAGCGGGTATGCGCGATGCCGAGCTCGCCGTGCACCGGGTCGGCGTCGAGCGCGTCCTGCAGCGCGCGGACCTTGCCGACCGTCCGGCGGCGCTTGAGGCTGCCGTCGCCGTTGCGGACGACGACGCCGGCCGAGTCATAGCCCCGGTACTCGAGCCTGCGCAGCCCCTCGATCAGGTCCGGCACGACGTCACGGCCGGCGACGGCTCCAACGATTCCACACATGGGGTGTTCCTTGTCTGGGGGCAGCGAGGCTAACAGAAATCTCAAAGGGATCAGAAACCTGGCCCGATGGCGGGCCACGCGGACCGCCCGGTGCCCGGCAATTCTAGTACGGCCACGACCCCGGCCGGCGACGGCCTGGCTCACAGTCTTTGGTTAGACTCCGCTCCGGGGCCCGCGCGCTCCTTCACCCAGGTCACAGGATTCCACAATGGTCTCGCCTTACCTTCGAGTCTTCGCCGCGCTCGTTCCGGCCCTGCTGCTCGCCGGCAGCCCCGCCGTCGCCGAGCCCGAGCCGCGCCATCCGATCACTCACGAGGACGTCTGGCTGATGAAACGGCCGGGCGCCGTGGCCGTGAGCCCGGACGGGCGCTGGATCGTCGTGTCGGTGTCGGAACCCGCGTACGAGGACGACAAGAAGCGCAGCGACCTGTGGATCGTCCCGAGCGACGGCAGCGCAGCGCCGCGACGCCTGACGTCGGGCAAGTCTGCCGAGGGCGACCCGGTGTTCAGCCGCGATTCGACGCGGCTCGCGTTCTCGGGCAAGCGCGAGGGTGACGAAACGCCACAGATTTACCTGCTCGAGCTGTCCGGCGGCGAGGCTCAGAGAGTGACCGACTGGGCGACCGGTGCGCGTGCGCCACGGTTCAGTCCGGACGGCCGCTCGATCCTGTTCGTGGGCCTCACCTACCCCGGCGCCGGCAGCGACGAGGACAACCGCAAGGCGGCCGCCGAGCGCAAGGAGCGCAAGTACAACGTCCGCGCCTACGACAGCTTCCCGATCCGCCACTGGGACCGCTGGCTCGATGAGCGGCGACCGACGCTGGTCGTGCAGCCGCTCGACGGTGCGACGCCGGCGCGCGACCTGCTCGCGGGCAGCGCGCTGCGCGCCGGGCGGGGTTTCGGCGGCAATCTCGGCCAGTCCGGCGAGACAATCGAGGCCGCCTGGACGCCGGACGGCAACGGAGTCGTGTTCGCCGCGACCACCGACCGGGACGCGGCCGCGCGGGCCGTGGTGCTCGATTCGCTCTGGCTCGTCGGCCTCGAGGGCGGCGAGCCGCGCCGGCTGACAGGCCCCGAGGGGGACTACTCGGTGCCGTCGTTCACCGACGACGGGGCGACGCTGCTCGCGAAGGTGCGGCCCGCCTCGGAGCGCTACGTGTACAAGGCCGCGCGGCTCGTCGGCTGGTCCTGGCCGTCGCTCGGCCAGCGACGGCT
>CAZKLS010000012.1:0-42737 GCA_964553405.1 uncultured Steroidobacteraceae bacterium | reverse complement strand
AGCTGCTGACTCTTAATCAGTAGGTCGTAGGTTCGAGTCCTACACGGCCCACCACCCTCTCAAAAGTGCATTCCAGTCACACGCGCCGGGCGATCCGTCGGGATCGGAGCAGCTCCCCGGCCGGCGAGGCGCTTGCCCGCATGGCCCGGCAGCGGGGCCGGCGGCAGTGCGATGACCCGTGGACTCCGCTCGAGCCTTCGCGCCCGGGATTCCGGCGTTGAAGCTGCCGGCACTGACCGTCGCCGGGACCCTGCTGGTCGGCCTGGTCGTCTTCTTCGGCCTGCCCGGACTCACCGCCTGGCAGCGGGTGATCCAGGACTTTGCGCACGGCCCGGTGTTTGCGTTTCTCGCGGTGATCGTCGCTCTCGCGCTGCGGCGGTTCTGGCCCGCTGCGCGCCGGCCGGGTACTCGCGATTACGCTCTCGCGCTGCTGATTACGCTGGCACTCGGCGTGTTTACGGAGTTCGCTCAGGGTTGGTACAACCCCGCGCGCGAGCCGTCCGCCGGGGACGTGTTCCGGGACCTGCTGGGCGCGCTCGTCGGACTGTCGCTGCTTGCGCTGCGCGACCGGCGGATCTCCGGCGGGCCGTGGAAATGGCCGGTCATGCTCGGTGCGACGGCCGCCGTGATCCTGCTGGCCCCGCCACTGCACGCGGCCGCGGCGTATGCGCTAAGGGCGGCCAGCTTCCCGCAGCTGGTCCAGTTCAGGGTTCCGCTGGACCTGTATTTCGTCGAGGCGCGAGGAACCTCGATCGAGCGGACGCCGCTGCCTGAGCCATGGTCGCGCGATCGCAGCACGCCCGCTCTGCGCGTACGACTCGAACGGAAGAAATGGCCGGGTGTCGCGCTGGTGGAGCCCGTGCGCGACTGGCGGGGCTATCGCGCGCTGACGCTGGACCTCGTCAACCCGGGCGACCGGCCACTGGAGCTGACGCTGCGCATCCTGGACCGGCAGCACGACTGGCGGTTCGAGGACCGCTACAACGGCCGGCTGTGGCTCCCGCCGCGCTCGCGCCAGGGTTTCACGATACCGCTCGAAGCCATCGCGAACGCGCCCGACCGGCGCCGGATGGACCTGGCGCAGATCGCCGACCTGCTGATCTTTCGAACCGGAGGCGCGGAGCACGGCGAGTTCTACCTCGCTGGAATCGCGCTGCAGTAGCCCGGGCCCCGCGGCGCGCGTCGTGGCCCGCGAGCCGAGTGGACCGGCTGCGGCTTACCCGACTGGAGCCGGGCCGCGCGCCTGCCTAAGCTGCCTGCAGCAGATTGCAGGGGCAGGTGTGCAGGTACTGCTGAAGGAAATCCTCCGGTCCCTACGCGACAGCATCCGCGACGTGATGCCGATCGTGCTGGTCGTGGCCTTCTTCGAGCTCGTCGTGCTGCAGCAGCCGGTGCCGAACCTCGCGAGGATCCTCGGCGGCGCCGTGATGGTCGTGCTCGGCCTGGCGCTCTTCGTCCGCGGACTGGAAATGGGCCTGTTCCCGCTCGGTGAGGGCATGGCCGACGGCTTCGCCCGCAAGGGCAGTCTCGCGTGGCTGCTCGGCTTCGCGTTCCTGCTCGGCTTCGGCACGACGGTGGCGGAGCCCGCGCTGATCGCCATTGCCGACGAGGCGGCCGAGGTCGCCGCCGGCGGTGGTGTCATCGAGGACCAGGAGGCGGCCCGCCGCTCCTATGCGCTCGGTCTGCGCCTGACGGTCGCGCTCTCGGTGGGCATCGCGATCCTGCTCGGCGTGTTCCGCATCCTGAAAGGCTGGCCCATCCAGTACCTGATCATCGCCGGTTACGTCGGCGTCGTGATCATGACCGCGTTCGCGCCGAAGGAGATCGTGGGCATCGCCTATGATTCGGGCGGCGTGACCACCTCGACGGTGACCGTGCCGCTCGTGACGGCGCTCGGTGTCGGCCTGGCCACGTCGATCCGCGGCCGCGACCCGCTCGTGGACGGGTTCGGTCTGATCGCATTCGCCTCGCTGACGCCGATCATCTTCGTGATGGCCTACGGAATGCTGTTCTGATGGAGCACTCCGGGCAGTTGCTCGGCACGCTCGCGGCGACGGCACGCGACGTCCTGCCGATCGCGGCGATACTGTTCGGATTCCAGGTGTTCGTGCTGCGCCGGCCGATTCGCAACCTGCGGGCGGTGCTGGTCGGATTCGGCCTGGTGCTGCTCGGCCTCGCGCTGTTCCTGCGGGGCCTGGAGCAGGCGCTGTTCCCGCTCGGCAGGATGATGGCCGAGCAGCTCACCGCGAGCGAGTTCATCTACCACGGGGCCGAGCAGTTGCCCGCAAGCCTGCACTGGACCGACTACGCCTGGGTCTACGCGTTCGCCGCGGCGATCGGCTTCGCCACGACGATCGCCGAGCCCTCGCTGATCGCGGTTGCGATCAAGGCCAGCCAGGTATCGGCCGGAACGATCACCGTCTGGGGACTGAGGCTCGCGGTCGCGGTCGGGGTGGCGATCGGCATCGCGCTCGGCGCGTTCCGCATCGTGACGGGCACGCCGCTGCACTGGTACATCATCGCGGGCTACGTCATCGTGGTGCTGCAGACGCTGGCCGCGCCGCGGGCGATCGTGCCGCTGGCATATGACTCCGGTGGAGTCACGACGTCGACCGTGACGGTCCCGCTGGTGACCGCGCTGGGGCTCGGCCTCGCGGAGGCGATCCCCGGCCGGAGCGCGCTGCTCGACGGGTTCGGGCTGATCGCGTTCGCGAGCCTGTTCCCGATGATCACGGTCATGGGATACGCGCAGATCGGCCAGTGGGTGGCCCGGCGCGGCGGGCGAGGGTAGCAGGCTAATCATGCAGAGCGAGATCCGGGAGGACGCATGCACTTCAAACTGATCATCGTGATGGTCGAGGACGGCAAGACCGAAAAGGTGCTGGACGCAGCACGGCAGGCGGGAGCCACCGGCGCGACGGTGCTGAACCAGGCGCGCGGGGAGGGAATCCGGCCGACCAGGACCTTCCTCGGGCTCAGCGTTGGCAGCCAGCGGGACGTGATCCTGCTGCTGGTCGAGGAGCACATGAGCCGCCAGATCCTCGAGACGATCGCCAGCGTCGGGGAGTTCGACGAGTCGCCGGGGACCGGAATCGCCTTCCAGATCGACGTCGAGGACGCGGTGGGCGTGCGGCACCAGATCACGGAACTCACCGGGACCGTGGAGGAGCAGCTATGACCGCGCGCAGGAAGGTGATCCGGGTCCGCGACGTGATGAAGCACGAGGTGGACGTCGTGGACGGCATGCTGACGGTGGCCGAAGCGCTGCGCGCGATGAAATACCCGCAGACCCGCACGCTGATCGTGGACCGGCGGCACGAGGACGACGAGTACGGGGTCGTGATGTTCCGCGACATCGCGCGCCACGTGCTCGCGCGCGACCGCTCGCCGGAGCGGGTCAACGTCTACGAGATCATGTCCAAGCCGGTCATCGGGGTGGACCCGTCGATGGACATCCGCTACTGCACGCGGCTGTTCGACGATTTCGGCCTGTCCAGGGCGCCCGTGATCCAGGACCGGCGCGTCATCGGCCTGGTGAGTTACTCGGATATCGTGCTGAAGGGCCTGAAGGTCGAGCCGCAGCCCTGACCCGGGCGGCCGCGTTTCCCAGGGCCAGGACCTCCCGCGACCCGGGCGGCAGCCGATACAATGGACCGCGCGGGGTGCCGGCGGCGGCGTACCGGGCGAAAGTGGCGGAACTGGTAGACGCGCTGGATTTAGGTTCCAGTGGGCAACCCCCGTGAGGGTTCGAGTCCCTCCTTTCGCACCATTTCATGGCAAAATACGCGGCTTCCCCGGGGCCCGGCGACGTGCGCGGGCCCCGACCTTTTCGAGGATCGTTGAGCATGCAGGTTTCCGTCGAGTCGACCGGCGCGCTGGAGCGCCGAATGGAAGTGAGCGTCCCCAGGGAGCGTGTCGAGGAGGCTGTCACCGAGCGCCTGAAGCGCGTCGGGCGGACGGCGAAGCTCAGGGGCTTCAGGCCGGGCAAGGCCCCGCCCAAGGTCATCCGGCAGCAGTTCGGCGCGCAGGTCCGCCAGGAGGTGCTCGGCGAGCTGATGCAGTCGAGCTTCGCCGAGGCCGTCACCTCGGAGAAGCTGAGTCCGGCGGCCGGCCCGCGGATCGAGCCGATCAGCACCGGACCCGATGAAGACCTCAAGTACCGTGCGATCTTCGAGGTATTCCCCGAGGTCGCGCTCGAGGTGGTGGAAGGGCTCGAGGTCGGCCGCCCGGTCGCCGAGGTGACCGAAGCCGACGTCGATGCGATGGTGAACAACCTTCGCGAGCAGCGACCGCGTTTCGTCGAGGTCGAACGGCCGGCAGCCAATGGCGACCGCGTCACGATGGACTTCGAAGGAACGATGGACGGCCAGCCCTTCGAGGGCAGCCGGGGGGAGGACGTCGCGGTCCTGCTCGGCGACGGCAGGATGCTCGCGGATTTCGAAACGGGCGTGACCGGCGCGGTCGCCGGCGAGAAGCGCAGTATCACGGTGCGCTATCCGGACGAGTACCACAACAAGGCGCTGGCCGGTAAGCCCGCCGAGTTCGACGTCCAGGTGAAGAAGGTCGAGGAGAAGCGTCTGCCCGAGCTGGACGACGAATTCTGCCGCGAGTATGGCGTCACCGAGGGCGGCATCGCGCAGCTGCGCGCCGAGGTCGAGGAGAACATGCAGCGCGAGCTCGCGAGCGCGGTCCGCTCCCGGCTCAAGCAGCAGTTGCTCGACCGGCTGCTCGCGGCGAACCCGCTGGAGGTGCCGAAGACGCTGGTGGATGCCCAGGTGCGCGAGATGCAGATGGACGCGGCGCGGCGGATGGGCGCGACGGACGCATCGCAGATTCCGCCGGCTGATCCGTTTCTCGAGCCTGCGCGCCGCCGGGTCGCGCTCGGCATCCTGATCAGCGAGCTGATCAAGCGCCGCGGCATCGAGCTGGACCGGGAGAAGGTCGGCCAGCGCCTGCAGGAGGTGGCCTCCGATTATCCTGACCCGGAGGAGATCCTGAAGGTCTACCGCCAGAACGCGGACGCGATGCGACAGATCGAGAGCATCGTGCTCGAGGAGCAGGTGGTCGATTACCTGCTCGAACGGGCCAAGGTCGCCGACAAGCCGGCGACGTTCAAGGAACTGATGAACTTCGGAGGGTGAGCCATGAGCGACATCCGTGCACTTAACCTCGTTCCGATCGTCGTCGAGCAGACCGCCCGCGGCGAGCGGGCCTACGACATCTACTCGCGTCTGCTCAAGGAGCGGGTGATCTTCATCGTTGGCCCGGTCGAGGACTACATGGCCAACCTGATCGTCGCGCAGCTGCTGTTCCTCGAGTCGGAGAACCCGGACAAGGACATCGCGCTGTACATCAATTCGCCGGGCGGCTCGGTCAGCGCGGGCCTGGCGATCTATGACACGATGCAGTTCGTCAAGCCGAGCGTGAGCACGATCTGCGTGGGCCAGGCTGCCAGCATGGGCGCCGTGCTGCTGGCGGGGGGCACGAAGGGCAAGCGCTTCTGCCTGCCGCACTCCAGGGTGATGATTCACCAGCCGCTCGGCGGCTTCCAGGGGCAGGCGACCGACATCGAGATCCATGCGCGTGAGATCCTCGATGCCCGCGACCGGTTGAACCAGATCCTCGCGAAGCACACCGGCCAGTCGATCGAGAAGATCGCCAAGGACACCGATCGCGACAATTTCATGACCGGCGAGCAGGCGATCGCCTACGGCCTGATAGACTCAGTGCTGAGCGAACGACCGCGGTGAGCGCCGTTCCGGGGAGCGCTGGCTGCAGTCAAGTCACTGTTAAGTCGGGCTTTTTTGCGCCAGTTTCGGTGCCGTGGTATAAGCCCGGTAGTCGGTAGGAGAAAGGACAGGCATGGCGGACGATTCTCGCGGCAAGCACGACGACGGCAAGCTTCTGTACTGCTCGTTCTGCGGCAAGAGTCAGCACGAAGTCCGCAAGCTGATTGCCGGTCCCTCGGTTTTCGTCTGCGACGAATGCGTCGAGCTGTGCAACGACATCATCCGCGAGGAGCTCGAGGAGAAGGCCGACCAGACCCGCGAGAAACTGCCGAAGCCCCACGAGATCAAGCGCGTCCTCGACGAATACGTGATCGGGCAGGAGCGCGCCAAGAAGGTGCTTTCGGTCGCGGTCTACAACCACTACAAGCGTCTCCAGGCACGGGGTGGCGAGCGCGCCCGTGACGAGGTGGAGATCGCCAAGAGCAACATCCTGCTGATCGGGCCGACCGGCAGCGGCAAGACGCTGCTGGCCGAGACGCTGGCGCGCCTGTTGAACGTTCCGTTCACGATCGCCGATGCGACGACGCTGACCGAAGCCGGCTATGTCGGCGAGGACGTCGAGAACATCATCCAGAAGCTGCTGCAGAAGTGCGACTACGACGTCGACAAGGCCCAGACGGGCATCGTCTACATCGACGAGATCGACAAGATCTCGCGCAAGTCGGACAACCCGTCCATTACGCGGGACGTGTCGGGCGAGGGCGTGCAGCAGGCCCTGCTCAAGCTGATCGAGGGGACGGTCGCCTCCGTCCCGCCCCAGGGCGGCCGCAAGCACCCGCAGCAGGAGTTCCTGCAGGTGGACACCGGCAGCATCCTGTTCATCTGCGGCGGGGCGTTCGCGGGTCTCGAGAAGATCATCATGAACCGCACGCACAAGAGCGGCATCGGGTTCATGGCTGAGGTCCGGGACAGGGAAGCCCGCGAGCACGGCAGCGACCTGTTCCACGACGTCGAGCCCGAGGACCTGATCAAGTTCGGACTGATCCCCGAGTTCGTCGGGCGACTGCCGGTGGTGGCCACGCTGGACGAGCTCGACGAGTCGGCGCTGGTACAGATCCTGACCGAGCCGCGGAATGCTCTGACCAAGCAGTACCGCAAGCTGTTCGACATGGAAGGCGTCGAGATCGAGTTCCGGGACGAGGCGCTCGCGGCCGTCGCCAAGCGCGCGATGCAGCGCAAGACCGGGGCCCGGGGGCTGCGCACGATCCTCGAGAACGTGCTGCTGGACATCATGTACGACCTGCCGTCGCTCAGGAACGTGCAGAAGGTCGTCATCGACGACGACGTGATCAGCGGGGAAAGCAAGCCCTACCTGGTGTACGCGGCCGAGGACGCGCGCCTCTCCACGGTCGAGGAGCGCCGCACCGGCTCCGACAACTGAAGCGCCGGCGGACGGGAAAAAGCGGCGGCAGGGCAGGATCTTGCGGGCGATTCAGGGTCCCGGTGAGGGCCTTCGCCCGGTCCCACTCCGCATTTTCTCTCTTGAATCTGTCCACGGCGTCCCCAAAGATCCCGATATCGCCCCCCGAGGCCGCGCGAGGACCGAGTCGCGCGGCCCGCTGTACTGCGTTCCGCGCCGGAGATTCCCGTGACCAACGAAGAGTCGACTCCCGTACCCGCACCGACTTCCGACACGCTGCCGGTCCTGCCGCTGCGCGACGTGGTCGTCTACCCGCACATGGTCATCCCGCTGTTCGTCGGCCGCGAGAAGTCGATCGTGGCGCTCGAGCAGGCGATGAAGATCAACAAGCAGATCCTGCTGCTGGCGCAGAAGCAGGCCGACGTGGATGATCCACGGCCGAAGGATCTCTACGACGTGGGAACCGTCGCGACGATCCTGCAGCTGCTGAAGCTCCCGGATGGCACGGTCAAGGTGCTGGTCGAGGGCGTGGAGCGTGCGCGCGTGGACGCCGTCACCGCCGGGGAGTACTTCGCCGCGCAGGTGACGCCGCTGGCCGACGGCGAGCAGTACGACGAGCGCGAGATGGACGTGCTGACGCGCTCGGTCGTCTCTCAGTTCGAGCAGTACGTCAAGCTCAATCGCAAGGTTCCCCCGGAGATCCTCACCTCGCTGGCCGGGATCGACCAGCCGGGCCGGCTCGCCGACACCGTCGCGGCGCACATGTCGCTGAAGCTCGACGCCAAGCAGAAGATCCTCGAGATACAGGACGTCCGCGGCCGGCTCGAGCACATTCTCGCCCTGATCGAGGGCGAGATGGACGTGCTGCAGATCGAGAAGCGCATCCGCGGCCGCGTCAAGCAGCAGATGGAGAAGAGCCAGCGCGAGTACTACCTGAACGAGCAGATGAAGGCGATCCAGAAGGAACTCGGGGAAATGGACGATGCCCCGAACGAGATCGCCGAGCTCGAGAAGCGCATCACCCGGGCGGGAATGCCGAAGGAGGCGCGTGAGAAGGCCAATTCCGAGCTGGCCAAGCTGAAGCTGATGTCGCCGATGTCGGCCGAGGCGACCGTGGTCCGCAATTACATCGACTGGCTGGTCAAGTGCCCGTGGCGCAAGCGCAGCAAGGTCAAGCATGACATCGCTTCCGCCGAGCGCGTGCTGAACGAAGACCACTACGGACTCGAGAAGGTGAAGGAGCGGATCGTCGAGTACCTGGCCGTCCAGCAGCGCGTGCAGAAGCTGCGTGGACCGATCCTGTGCCTGGTCGGCCCGCCCGGCGTCGGCAAGACGTCGCTGGGACAGAGCATCGCCCGGGCGACGAACCGCAAGTTCGTGCGCATGTCGCTCGGCGGCGTCCGTGACGAGGCCGAGATCCGCGGCCACCGCCGGACCTACATCGGCTCGATGCCGGGCAAGATCGTGCAGAACATGACCCGGGCCGGAGTGCGCAATCCGCTCTTCCTGCTCGATGAGGTCGACAAGATGTCGATGGACTTCCGCGGCGACCCGTCGTCCGCGCTGCTCGAAGTGCTCGACCCCGAGCAGAATTCAGCGTTCAACGACCATTACCTCGAGGTGGACTTCGATCTGTCCGAGGTGATGTTCGTGTGCACCGCGAACAGCCTGAACATCCCGGCTCCGTTGCTCGACCGGATGGAGGTGATCCGCATCCCTGGCTATACCGAGGACGAGAAGGCGAACATCGCCAGGCGCTACCTGCTGCCCAAGCAGGTGCGGCAGAACGGCCTGGACGAGCAGGAGCTCAGGCTCAGCGACCCGGCGATACTCGAGATCATCCGGCACTACACCCGCGAGGCGGGGGTGAGGAACCTCGAGCGCGAGATTTCCAAGATCTGCCGCAAGGCGGTCAAGGAGCTGCTGCTCGACGCCAGGCGGAAGGTCGTCACGGTGACGCCGAAGAGCGTGCCGAAGTACCTGGGCGTGAAGCGCTTCCGCTACGGCCGCGCCGAGGAGAAGGACAGCATCGGGCAGGTGACGGGTCTCGCGTGGACCGAGGTCGGCGGGGAACTGCTGACGATCGAGTCCGCGGTCGTCGCCGGCAAGGGCAAGCTGACCCACACAGGGCAGCTCGGCGAAGTGATGCAGGAGTCGATCCAGGCCGCCATGACCGTCGTGCGCAGCCGCGCGGGGATCCTGGGCCTGGAGCCGGACTTCTACCAGAAGACCGACGTGCACATCCACGTCCCCGAAGGCGCGACGCCGAAGGACGGCCCGAGCGCCGGCATCGGTATGTGTACGGCGCTGGTTTCAGCGCTGACGCGGATCCCGGTGCGCAGCGACGTCGCGATGACCGGCGAGATCACGCTGCGCGGCGAGGTGCTGCCGATCGGCGGGCTCAAGGAGAAGCTGCTCGCGGCGCATCGCGGCGGCATCACGACCGTGCTGATACCGGAGGAGAACGTCAAGGACCTCGCGGAGATTCCGCAGAACATCAAGGGAAATCTCGACATCAAGCCCGTCAAGTGGATCGACGAGGTCTTTGCGATGGCGCTGCGGAACATGCCGCAGCCGGGCCATGGCGAGGCCGCGAGCGGGGAGGCGGCCGCGACCAAGCGGGGCAAGCGCTCGGCGCGGCGGGCAGGCAAGCAGGTGCACGCGCACTGACATCATCTAGGAAACCTCTATGAACAAGCATGATTTGATCGAGGCCGTGTCTGAGCGGACCGGGCTGGCGAAGTCCGATGCGGCGCGGGCCGTCGAGGCCGTGCTGGGCACGATCACCGAGGCCCTGCGGCGGGGCGATTCGATCGGCCTGGCCGGCTTCGGCACGTTCGAAACCCGCGACCGCGCCGCCCGTCAGGGGCGCAATCCGCGGACCGGCGAGGTGATCACGATCGCCGCCAGCCGGAGCCCGGCGTTCAAGGCTGGCAAGGCCCTGAAGGATGCCGTAAACTAACCTGCTCCCAGGAGGCAGGGTGCTTAGCTCAGCTGGGAGAGCGTCGCCCTTACAAGGCGAAGGTCGGGGGTTCGATCCCCTCAGCACCCACCAGAGCGCGGAGTGGTAGTTCAGTCGGTTAGAATACCGGCCTGTCACGCCGGGGGTCGCGGGTTCGAGTCCCGTCCACTCCGCCACTTTCTGGATCGAGGAAGGCCCGCTGATGCGGGCTTTCTGTTTCCTGCAGGCCGCATTGGTGGCGGCGCTGGAGACAGCGTCCTACTATCCGCAATCCGCATTTCTCGAACCGTCAAATCATGCTGCAGAAGATTCGCGACAAGATCACGGGGTGGGTCGCCGGAGTGTTCATCGGCGTCATCGCAATCGTCTTCATCTTCTGGGGCATCCAGTTCGAGGACTCAGGCAACACCTCGGCCGCCCAGGTCAATGGCGAGAGCATCCCCGTTCCGCTGGTGCGTCGCGCCTGGCAGAACCGGCTCTCCGAGCTGCAGCGGACGACCCGGGACGAGCTTCCGGCGGAGCTCGTCGAGACCGAGCAGCAGCTCCTGCTAGAGCAGTTCATCCGTCGCGAAGTGCTGCTGCAGCACGCCGCCGAACTGGGCTACCGCGTCAGCGACGACCAGCTCGCTCGCGCCTTGCAGGAGATCCCGGCGTTGCAGGTGGACGGGCAGTTCTCCCGCGACCGGTATGCCGCGCTGCTCCAGCAGCAGGGTCGCAGCGAGGCGGAATTCGAGGACGAGTTCAGGCGTGATCTCGAGTTGTCACAGCTGCGCAACGGCATCCTGATCTCCTCGTTCGTGACTCCGTCGGAGCTCAACCGGCGGGTGGCGCTGGAGGACGAGAGCCGCGAAGCGGATTTCCTGCTGCTGCCGGCCAGCCGGTACGCGGCGGCGGTAACGGTGCCGCCGGAGCGCATTGCCAGCTACTACGAGGAGCACAAGGCGGAGTTCATGACCGATGAGACGGTCGCGCTCCAGTATCTCGAGCTGCGCCTCGCCGACGTCGCGGCCGGGGTGGCGGTGACCGAGCAGGAACTGAGGGAATACTACGAGCAGGTTGCCCGCGAGCGGTATTTCGCGCCCGAGCGCCGGCGGGCCAGCCACATCCTGCTCGAGTCGGGCGACGACGACGCGGCAGCCCGCGCCCGCGCCGACGAACTTCTCGGGCAATTGCAGCAGGGCGCCGACTTCGCCGAGCTGGCGCGCGAGAATTCCGACGATCCGGGTTCGAAGGAGCAGGGCGGCGATCTCGGCTGGGCGACCCGCGAATCCTACGTTACGGCCTTCGCCGAGGCTCTGTTCGACCCGTCGCTGAAGCCCGGCGAGTTGCGCGGGCCCGTCAAGACACAGTTCGGATACCACCTGATCCGGCTCGACGAGGTGGAGGAGGCCCACCAGCGCAGCTTCGACGAAGTCCGAGACGAGCTGGAGACAGATTTTCGCAACGACCGTGCGCAGGCGATCTTCTACGAGAGATCGCAGGAGCTCGCCGACGAGGCTTTCTCGGCGCTGACGGAACTCGAGACCGTGGCGCAGAAGACCGGTCTGCAGCTCGGCACGGTCGAGCGTTTCACTCGCAGCGGCGGCGGGCCGTTCGGGCCGGAGCGCAAGGTCATCGAGGCCGCGTTCAGCAGGGACGTGCTCGATGACCGGCAGAACAGCCCGGCGCTCAGCCTGGGCGACGACCGGGTGGTCGTGCTGCGCGTGACGGATCACCAGCTGCCGGAGCAGCGGTCGCTGGACAGCGTACGCGAGGCGATCGAGGCCGAGCTCGGCCTGCAGGCGGCGCTCGAGGCTGCCGAAACCGAGGGACGTGCGCTCGTGGCGCGGCTCGAGAACGGTGAGACGCTCGCGCAGGTCGCCGAGTCACTCGGCCTCGCGGCCAACGGTCGGGCCAGCGTCCGGCGCACGGCCGCGCTCCCGCCCGAACTGGTGTCAGGAATCTTCGCCGCGCCGAGGCCCGGGGACAGTGCTCGAAGCGTCGGTATCGCCAGGCTGGCCAGCGACGACGTCGCAGTGTTCGCCGTCTACGGCGTACGGGCGGGGTCGCTCGATGCGCCGGAGCAGCTGGCGATGGTGGGCGAGCGGGCACGTCGGGCCGGCGCCGTCGCGGCAGCGTCGGAGTTCGACGCCTACCTCGCCGAGCTCGAGCGGACGGCCGAGATCAAGACGAACCCGAAGATCTGGGAGTGAGTTCGTCCGCGAACGCCATGCCGACGTGGCTGTAGCCTGCGTCCACGTACAGCACTTCACCGGTGATGCCCGAGGCGAGGTCCGAGCAGAGGAACGCGGCGGCGTTGCCGACTTCGTCCGTCGTCACGTTGCGGCGCAGCGGCGTGACTGCCGCTACGCTCGAAAGCATGCGACGGAAACCGCTGATCCCCGCGGCAGCGAGCGTCTTGATCGGGCCGGCCGAGATCGCGTTGACGCGAATCCCCTCCGGACCGAGGTCGGCCGCCAGGAACCGTACGTTGGCCTCCAGGCTCGCCTTGGCCACGCCCATCACGTTGTAGCTCGGTATCGAGCGGACTGCGCCGAGATACGAGAGCGTCAGTAACGCCCCGGCCCGGCCCTGCATCAGCGGTCGCCCCGCCTTCGCGAGCGCTGCGAGGCTGTAGCTCGAGATATCGTGTGCGACCAGGAAGCCCTCGCGGGTCAGGCTCTCGAGGTAACCGCCGGCGAGTTGCTCACGCGGCGCAAAGGCGACCGAGTGAACGATGATGTCGAGACCGTCCCAGGCATCCGCCAGCCGCGCGAACGTCGCCTCGATCTCCGCGTCACTCGCGACGTCCAGCGGCATCGTCAGCCGCGATCCGAAGCCTTCGGCGAGCCCGATGACGCGGTCCTTCAGCCGGTCGTTCTGGTATGTGAACGCGAGCTCTGCACCTTCGCGGCGCATCGCGCCGGCGATGCCGTGCGCAATCGAACGCTCGGTCGCAAGACCGACGATCAGCGCGCGTTTTCCGGCGAGGAATCCCACTGGCCTATCCGCCGTTTACGCGGCTCGGATCCACGTAGATGACGATCCGCTGGCCCGCCCGCAGCGAGTTGGCGCGGCGCATGCTGTTCCAGGCCATCAGCTGCTTCACCGAGACGTTGAACTGGTCCGCGATTGCCGAGAGCGTGTCGCCGCGTCGCACCTTGTAGGTCATGCGGGTCGCTTCCGGCGCAGACGGCGCGGAAGAGCCGCCGCCCGGGATCTGGAGCTTGCGGCCAACGTTGATCGTGCTGTTCGCGGAGAGGCCGTTCGCGGCGCCGAGTTCCGGTACGCTGACGCCGTACTGTCGCGCGATGCCCCAGAGCGTGTCACCCTTGCGAACGGTGTGCACTTTCGGTGCCTCGGGCGCCGGCCGGCTCGGCGACTGTTCCGCAGCCTGCGGGCGAGCCTCGACATTCGCGGCGATGATCGTCGCCGGGGCCTGGCTCGTCGGGATGACCAGGCGGTCGCCCGCGTGAATCATGCTGCCGCGCAAGCGGTTCGCTTCCTTGATCGACTGCACCGACACGCCGTGCCGCCGCGCGATGGAGCTCAGGCTCTCGCCGCGCCGGACCTTGTGATAGACCGTCGGCGGGGGCGCGATCGCTGCCAGCGCGACACTGTCGCTCGCTCGACCGCTTGCAAGGGCCTGCGTGAAAGTTTCCGCAGTGCCGACCGGCAGCAGCAAGCGATGAGGGCCGTCCGGCGGCGTCACCATCCGGTTGAAAGCCGGGTTGAGCGCGAAGATGTCGTCCCGGGTGATGCCGGCGAGCTCGGCCGCCTCGCCGACATGCACCTGCCGGCCCGGATCCACGATCGTGAAATAGGGTTGATTCGGGATGGGGAGGAAGCTGAGTCCGTAGGCCTGCGGATTGCCCACGAGACGGCTGATCGCAAGCAGCTTGGGCACGTAGTCCCGGGTCTCGGCCCTGAGCTTCAGGCTGAAGAAATCAGCCGGCTTGCCCGCCGAGCGGTTGGACTTCACGGCACGGCTGACCGTGCCTTCTCCGCCGTTGTAGGCGGCGATCGCCAGGAACCAGTCGCCGTCGAAATACCGATGCAGGTACTGCAGGTAGTCGAGCGCCGCGTTGGTGGCTTTGATCACGTCGCGCCGCTCGTCGATCCACCAGTTCTGCTCCAGACCGTAGTGCTTGCCGGTGCTCGGGATGAACTGCCAGAGGCCAGACGCGCGGCTGCGCGAATAAGCGACCGGGTTGAACGCGCTTTCGACGACCGGCAGCAGGGCCAGCTCGAGCGGCATGCCCCGCTTTTCGATTTCGGTGACGATGTAATACAGGTAGCGGCTGCCGCGACGGAAAATCCGGTCCAGGTAATCCGGCCGGGAACGGTAGTTCTCCAGTTCGCGGTCCACCGCGTGATGGCGGACGTCCGGCAGCGCGTAACCTGACCTGATTCGGTTCAGAAGGTCCGGGTACTCGGTCGTCGGCTGCCGCTCGTCGGTCGTGTACGGCGGCGTCACCCACCCTTCCGCCTCGGATGGCCGGTCACGGCGCGGATGCTGAGGGGCCGGGGGCAGGCTCGAGTACTCGGGATCCGAGGGCGTCGTGCTGCAGCCGGCGGCGAACACCGCCAGAGAACCGAGCAGGAGCAGTTGCCAGGTCTTGCGCAACATCTCAGCGGAACCCGTCTTTCCAGGCCCTGATGACACCGAACACTTCCTCTGCCTCCGGCAGCGGCCTGCCCGCATGCGCCTCGGCCGCTGCGCGGACCGCCGGCTCACGGCAGCGCAGGAACGGGTTGATACTACGCTCCGTGCCGAGCCGTGCAGGTAACGTCGTCACATCCCTGGCGCGAAGTTCCTCGACTTCCGCGAGGCGCTGCCTGACGTCCGGGTTCCGCGGCTCGACCGCGGCGGCAAAACGAAGGTTGGCCAGCGTGTATTCGTGGGCGCAGAACACCAGCGTCTCGTCGGGCAGCGCGGCGATCCGGTCCAGTGACGCGAGCATCTGGCCCGGGGTGCCCTCGAACAGGCGGCCGCAACCCGCGCTGAAGAGCGTGTCCCCGCAGAAGAGCGCGCCGTGCCCGCTGTAGGCGATATGTCCAATCGTATGTCCCGGCACGGCCATCACGGAGAAATGCAGGCCGAGCGGTTCGATGTCGACGCTCGCCCCGTCCTCGAGCCCGCAGGCCTCCACGGGCAGACGCTCGCGAGCCGGCCCATAGGTGCGCGCGCCGTGCTGAACGGAGAGTTGCCTGAGGCCGCCGACGTGGTCGGGGTGATGATGCGTGACGAGGATCGAGTGCAGTTCGAGCCCCTGGCGTTCGAGTGCTTCATTGACCGGTCCCGCGTCCCCCGGATCGACAACGACGGCCAGCGACGGGTCCCGGGGGCCGCGAATCAGCCAGATGTAGTTGTCTGAAAACGCCCTGACCGGGGTCACGTCGATCATCAGCGCTCCTGGCGCGCATCCGGCCGCGGCTCGTTGCCGCCGTATTACACCCTCTCGCGCGGCAAAATTCCACAATATGTCGCATGTTTTTCGAACGCACCCGCGGCCGCTGCGGCTATCCTTGCCGACCATGCAGGCTACCGACTCGATCGCAGACTGGCTTGGGTCCCCGCTGGGCCTCTCGGTGCTCGACGTCGAGGCGCGCGTGCTGCAGGAGTCCCTGTCCGACGTGGTCGGCTTCGAACTGCTGCAGGTGGGCCGTTGGGGGGAGGCCGCGACGCTGACCGCTGCGGCGCGCACCCAGCACCGCCGCTGGCTGGCGCCGGACGCTGAAGGCCCGGCCGCGATCCGCGCGGCCTGTCACGCGCTGCCGGTAGCCTCCGGCACGGTTGAAGCGGTCCTGCTGCCCCACACGCTCGAGTTCGCCGATGCGCCACACGAGGTGCTGCGGGAGGTGGAGCGGGTGCTGGTGGGCGAGGGCGTCGTACTCATCTGCGCCTTCAATCCGCTCGGGCCGTGGGGACTGCGGCACCTGCTGAGCCGGCGGCGCTTTCCGCCCGGGCTCGGTCGCCTGTTGAGCGAGAGCCGCCTCCGTGACTGGCTGGGGCTGCTCGGGCTGGAAGTCGAGGAGGTCCGGCGCTATCTGTTCGCACCGCCCTGGACCAAGCGCCTGCCGGGACGCGGGCGAAGCTGGCTCGAATCGCGCGGCCCGCGTCTCGCCCCGCCGCTCGCCGGGGCCTACCTGCTCAAGGCACGCAAGCGGGTGCGCGCGGTGACACCGCTCAAGCCGGTGTGGCAGACGCGTCCGGCGCGGGTCCGCGGCATCGCCGAGCCCACCTCGAGGATCGCCGCGTGACGTCGGTCGAGATCTACACCGACGGCGCCTGTCGGGGGAACCCCGGGCCGGGGGGCTGGGGCGCGCTGCTGGTATCCGGTGCGCATCGTCGCGAGCTCTGGGGCGGGGAGCGCCACACGACCAACAATCGCATGGAGCTCACCGCCGCGATCGAGGCGCTGGCGGCTTTGAAGCGCAGTTGCCGCGTGGAGTTGTACACGGATTCCCAGTACCTGCGTAACGGTATCCGGGAATGGCTCCCGCAATGGAAGGCGCGCGGGTGGCGGACGGCCGACCGCAAGCCGGTCAAGAACGTCGAGTTGTGGCAACGCCTCGAGCAGGAGATCGGCCGGCACGAGGTGAACTGGCACTGGGTCAAGGCTCACGCAGGGCACGCCGGGAACGAGCAGGCCGATGCGCTTGCGAATCGCGGCGTGGACGAAGTGCTGGCGGGCGGCTGACGAGCCGTCGCTATCCGCTAAACTACCGCATCGCCGGCCGCAGCCTGACCAACATGGACTTCATCGACCTCAAGACGCAGTACCAGCGCATCAAGCCGGACGTAGACGCCGGAATCGCCCGGGTCCTGGAACACGGGCAGTACGTAATGGGGCCCGAGGTACTGGCGCTGGAGCAGACGCTGGCCCGCTACCTCGGGGTCGAGCACTGCGTGGCCGTCTCCAGCGGTACCGATGCGCTGCTGATTGCGCTGCTCGCACTCGACATCCGGCCCGGCGACGAGGTCATCACCGCGCCGTTCACGTTCTTCGCGACGGCCGAGATGATCTCGCTGATCGGCGCGCGCCCCGTGTTCGTGGACGTGGACCCGCGCAGCTACAACCTGGACCCGGCGCGGCTGGAAGCGGCGATCACCGCGCGCACCCGGGCGATCATGCCGGTGTCGCTGTACGGTCAGTGCGCCGACTTCGATCGGATCAACGCGATCGCCTGCGCCCACGAGCTGCCGGTGATCGAGGACGCCGCGCAGAGCTTCGGTGCGAGCTACAAGGGGCGGCGCTCGGGTGCCTTGTCGCTGATCGGGGCGACATCGTTCTTTCCCTCCAAGCCGCTCGGGTGCTACGGCGATGGGGGCGCGCTGTTCACCAACGACGCGGCGATCGCGCAGCTGATGCGCGAGATCCGCGTCCACGGCCAGGACCGACGCTACCACCATCCGAGGCTGGGCATCACGGGGCGGCTGGACTCGATCCAGGCCGCGGTGCTGCTGGCGAAGATGCGCGTGTTCGACGACGAGGTCGCGGCCCGGATCCGGCTCGGCAGCCGGTACACGGAGCTGATCCGGACCGAGATCGGCGACGCGGTCCGCACGCCCGTCGTCGAGGACGGCAACACCTGCGTCTATGCGCAGTACACGGTCGAAGTCGACGACCGGGAGGGCGTCGAGGCGCGGATGAAGGCGCTGGGCGTGCCGACCGCGGTGCACTATCCGCAGCCGCTGCACATGCAACCGGTCTACGCGGCGCTCGGACAGCGGGAGGGCAGCTTCCCGCATTCGGAAGCGGCTGCCAGGCGCGTGATCAGCCTGCCTATGCATCCCTATCTGAGCGAGGAGACTCAGCGCGAAGTCGTGGCTGCGCTGAAGCGGGCGGTCCTGGAGCGGGAGTGACCCGCCGGCAGAAGCCATGCGACAGGTCATTCTCGACACCGAAACCACGGGCCTCGAGCCCGAACTCGGTCACCGGATCATAGAGATCGGGTGCATCGAGATCGTGGATCGCCGCCGGACAGGCAGGCTGTTCCACCGCTACCTGTGCCCGGACCGGGACATCGACGCGGGCGCATTGCAGGTGCACGGCCTGACGGCGGAGTTCCTGAAGGGCCAGCCGAGGTTCGCGGACATCGCGGAAGAACTGCTGGAGTTCCTGAAGGGAGCCGAGCTGGTCATCCACAACGCTCCGTTCGACCTCGCTTTTCTCGATGCGGAACTCGCGCGCCTGCCCGGTGGCTCCGGCCGCGTCGCCGACTACTGCCCGGTTCTCGATACGCTGCAGCTCGCCCGGCAGCTGCATCCGGGCCAGCGCAACGGCCTGGACGCGCTCTGCAAGCGCTACACGGTAGACAACTCTCAGCGCGACCTGCATGGCGCGCTGCTCGACGCCGAGCTGCTGCTCGACGTCTATCTCGCGATGACGGGCGGGCAGGGTGCGCTGACGCTGGACGAGGCGGGCGAGGCGCAGGGCGGACGGGCACGCGTGCGGCGGGCCAAGCGGCCCAAGGGCTCCCTGGTGGTGCGGATGGCGGATCCAGCGGAGCTCGCCGCGCACCGGCAGTTGCTCGCCGTGCTGGACAAGGCGAGTGGCGGCCGCACGCTGTGGCGCAGCCTGGAGCCCGAATCATGACCGTGACGCTGGCGCAGGCCTTCGGCCGCAATTTTCTCGGTAATGCGCCGGGCTGGTACAAACTCACGATCGGGATCTTCCTGCTCGTCAACCCGATCCTGATGCTGCTGGCCGGCCCCACGATCACCGGCTGGGCGCTGCTGCTGGAGTTCATCTTCACGCTCGCCATGGCCCTGCGCTGCTACCCGCTGCAACCGGGCGGGCTGCTGGCGATCGAGGCGGTCGTGATCGGCCTCACGACTCCGGAGAGCGTCTACGCGGAGGTCGTGCAGGCCTTCCCGGTCCTGCTGCTGCTGATGTTCATGGTCGCCGGCATCTACTTCCTGCGCGACCTGCTGCTGTTCGTCTTCACCCGGCTGGTGCTTCGTTTCCGCTCGACGACCACGCTGGCGGTGCTGTTCTGCAGCTTGACCGCGGTGCTTTCGGCCTTCCTCGACGCGCTGACCGTCGTGGCGGTTGCCATAACCGTCGGCGCGGGGTTCTACGAGGTCTACCACCGGGTCGCGTCGGGCAAGCGTCACGATGCGGTCCATGACGCCACCGAGGACGAGACCGTGCATCTGCTGCACCGGGAGAACCTGGAGCAGTTCCGTGCCTTTCTCCGTTCACTGATGATGCACGGTGCCGTCGGAACGGCGATCGGGGGCGTGATGACCCAGGTCGGCGAGCCGCAGAATCTGCTGATCGCGGACCAGGCGGGCTGGAATTTCATCCAGTTCTTCCTGGAGGTCGCTCCGGTGTCGCTCCCGGTGGCGATCGCAGGGCTCGCGACCTGCGCGGTGGTGCAGCGGTTCAGGTTGTTCGGCTACGGGGCGCCGCTGCCCGACGCGGTCCGTGCCGTGCTCTGGGACTACAGCGAGGAGCTGCAGGCGAAGTCGACGGCCAAGGATCGCCAGGTGCTGATCGTGCAGGCGATCGTGGCGCTGATCCTGGTTTTCTCGCTGGCCTTCCACGTGGCGGAAGTCGGGCTGATCGGGCTGCTGGTCATCATCCTGGCGACGACGTTCACCGGCGTGATCGAGGAGCACAGGATCGGCAAGGCTTTCGAGGCGGCGCTGCCGTTCACCGCGCTGCTGGTCGTGTTCTTCGTCGTGGTCGCCGTGATTCACGACCAGCACCTGTTCCAGCCCATGATTCACCACGTGCTCGGGTTGGAGGGCAGGCTGCAGGCCACGATGCTCTACCTCGGCACCGGGTTGCTCTCGATGATCAGCGACAACGTTTTCGTCGCGACGGTCTACATTACCGAGATCAAGGCCGCGCTGATGCAGGGGGCCGTCTCGAGGGAGCAGTTCGACGTGCTCGCGGTCGCGGTCAACACCGGCACCAACATCCCGAGCGTCGCGACCCCGAACGGGCAGGCGGCCTTCCTGTTCCTGCTGACCTCGACGCTGGCGCCGCTGATCCGGCTCGGCTACGGACGGATGGTCTGGATGGCCCTGCCGTACTTCGTGGTCATGACCACGGTCGGGCTGCTGGCGGTGCTGTACCTGCTGTGAAAGGGGGCAGGGACCAGGGGGTAGGGGATAGTGCAGAGCGTGGCAGCTTGATCCCTGTCTCAAAAGTCACGGCTCTGCTGTGGCATCCTTGCCGCCTGTACCGCGGCCGACGCCGCACGATCTCACCAGCCCCTAACCCCTAACCCCTCGCTCAGACATGCCCAAATTCAATCTACGAAACCTCAAGGTCGGCGTCGTCGGCCTCGGCTACGTCGGCCTGCCGCTCGCGGTCGAGTTCGGCAA
Organism: uncultured Steroidobacteraceae bacterium; assembly: GCA_964553405.1. Classification (GTDB taxonomy): domain Bacteria; phylum Pseudomonadota; class Gammaproteobacteria; order Steroidobacterales; family Steroidobacteraceae; genus DATIRA01. Next base: position 22,302 of record CAZKLS010000012.1, on the reverse strand, counting down.
GCGCTTCCAGACCGTCGGGTTCGACATCAACGAGCACCGGGTCGGGGAGCTGCGCGGCGGCCGGGACAGCACGCTCGAGGTGGATGCGGAGGAACTGGCCGCGGCCTCGAAGCTCTCGTACACGACCAACCTGAAGGACCTGAAGCCCTGCCGGGTGTTCATCGTCACGGTGCCGACGCCGATCGACGACTACAAGCGGCCGGACCTGACGCCGCTGGAGAAGTCGAGTCACACTGTCGGCAAGGTGCTGAAGAAAGGCGATGTGGTCGTCTATGAGTCCACCGTGTACCCGGGGTGCACCGAGGAAGTCTGCGTGCCGATCCTGGAGCAGGTCTCCGGCCTGCGATTCAACAAGGACTTCTATGTCGGTTACAGCCCGGAGCGGATCAATCCGGGGGACAAGGAACACCGGTTGACGACGATCCGCAAGGTCACCTCGGGTTCGACGCCGGCCGCGGCCGAGTTCGTCGACTCGCTGTACCGCTCGATCGTGACCGTCGGCACGCACAAGGCCTCCAGCATCAAGGTGGCAGAGGCCGCCAAGGTGATCGAGAACACGCAGCGGGACGTGAACATCGCGCTGATCAACGAACTGGCGCTGATCTTCAACCGGCTCGGCATCGACACCGAGGAGGTGCTGCTCGCGGCCGGCAGCAAGTGGAATTTCCTGCCGTTCCGGCCCGGCCTGGTGGGTGGACACTGCATCGGCGTGGACCCGTACTACCTGACCCACAAGGCACAGGCGATCGGGTATCACCCCGAGATGATCCTCGCCGGACGCAGGATCAACGACAACATGGGCATCTACGTCGCGCAACAGGTGGCGCAGCTGATGATGCAGCGGAGGATCCAGGTGAAGGACTCGCGCATCCTGGTTCTCGGGCTCACGTTCAAGGAGAACTGCCCGGACGTCCGCAACACGAAGATCGTCGACGTGGTGAACGAACTCGGCAAGTTCGGCGCACGTGTGGACGTATACGATCCCTGGGCGGACCCCGCCGAGGCGGAGCACGAGTACGGCATCAAGCTGGTCAAGCGCCTGAAAGCGGGAACCTATGACGCGCTCGTGATGGGCGTGGCTCACCAGGAGTTCCGCAAGATGGGAATCGCGCGAATCCGCGGGCTGGCGCGGAAAAACCACGTGCTCTACGACATCAAGTACGTGTTCCGTGCCGACGAGGTGGACGGACGCCTGTAAGGAAGATCGGTCTTGGGTCGCGGTCCCCTGGCGCGTGCCGGAAGTGCCGCCCCGGCAGCGGCTGCACCACGTTCCGCGCTACACTAACCCCTGGCCCCTAACCCCGATCCCCTGACCCATGAAGATCCTCGTCACCGGCGCGGCCGGATTCATCGGCTTCCACACTGCCCGCAAGCTGCTGGAGCGGGGCGAGGAAGTCGTCGGGCTCGATAACCTCAACGATTATTACGATGTGCGACTCAAGCTCGCGCGCCTGGAACTCCTCAAGCAACAGCAGGCATTCCGGTTCGAGAAGCTCGACCTGGCCGACCGGGCGGGGATGGCCGAACTCTTCGCGCGCGAACGCTTCGATCGGGTGATTCATCTCGCGGCCCAGGCTGGCGTGCGCTACTCGATCGAGAATCCGCTCGCCTACGTCGACAGCAACCTGCTGGGGTTCGCCAACATACTCGAGGGCTGCCGGCACAATGGCGTGGCCCACCTCGTCTATGCCTCGACGAGTTCCGTCTACGGCGCGAACACGAAGATGCCGTTCTCGGTGCACCAGAACGTCGATCATCCGCTGTCGTTCTACGCCGCGACGAAGAAGGCCAACGAGCTGATGGCGCACACGTACTCGCAACTGTACGAGTTGCCGGTGACCGGCCTGCGGTTCTTCACCGTGTACGGGACCTGGGGCCGGCCGGACATGGCGCTGTTCCTCTTTACGCGCAACATACTCCAGGGCAAGCCGATCAACGTGTTCAACTACGGGCACCACCGGCGCGATTTCACGTACGTGGACGATATTGCCGAGGGCGTGGTGCGTTGCTGCGACCGGATTGCACCGCCGAACCCGGAGTGGAACAGTGATGCGCCGGATCCGGGCTCGAGCAAGGCGCCGTACCGGCTGTACAACATCGGCAACAACAAGCCCGTCGAGCTGATGCGTTACATCGAGTTGCTCGAGCAGTGCCTCGGCAAGAAGGCGGAGATGAACCTGCTTCCGCTGCAGCCCGGCGACGTCCCGGACACCTGGGCGGACATCGATGATCTCACCCGCGACGTCGGATACACACCGGCGACGCCCGTAGAGGTCGGCATTCCGCGCTTCGTGGAGTGGTATCTCTCCTACTACGGCGAGCAGGGCCCTCCCGATCCGAAGGTCGTCAACCTGGGCTGATTGCAGGCGCAGCGGCGATCGGCAGGGCGCTCGCCGGTCGGTAGCGTCTAGAATGGGGCGCTGCCAGAACGGAAGGGTGTCCATGCCAGCAATGACTGATCAGCCCGCGTGGCGGGCGCTCGAGACCCATGCGCGGGAGATCGGGCCACAGCACCTGCGGCAGCTGTTCGCGGACGACCCGGCGCGATTCCAGCGACTGAGCGTCGAAGCGCTCGACCTGCTGCTTGATTTCTCGCGGCAGCGGCTCACGCCGGCCACGCTCCGGCTGTTGACGGACCTGGCGCGGGAGCGCGGGCTCGAGTCCCGAATTGCGGCGCTGTTCGCTGGCGAGCAGGTGAACAACACGGAGCACCGCGCGGCGATGCACATGGCGCTGCGCAATCGTTCCGATCGCCCGATGACGGCAGGCGGGGCCGACGTGATGCCGGAGGTCCGGCGCGAGCTCGCCCGGATGCGGGAGTTCGTCACCGCGGTCGAGGACGGGCGCATCGTCGGCTCGAAGGGCGGCCGGTTTACCGACGTCGTCAATATCGGCATCGGCGGCTCGGATCTTGGCATCGTCATGGCGACCGAGGCGCTGGCCCGGTACCGGAATCGCGCCGTGCGCCTGCACTGCGTATCCAACGTCGACGGCGTCGAGCTGGCGGATGCGCTGGAGAAGGTCGACCCGGCGCGGACGCTGTTCGTCGTCTGCTCCAAGACATTCACCACGCTCGAGACGCTGACGAACGCGCGCGCTGCGCGGGAGTGGCTCGTCGCGGAACTCGGCGCGGCGGCGGTGCCCCGGCATTTCGTCGCGGTTTCGACCAATCATGCCGCCATGGACGAGTTCGGAATCGCGCCGGACTTGCGATTCACGATGTGGGACTGGGTCGGCGGCCGGTACTCGCTGTGGTCGGCCGTCGGACTGTCGATCGCGCTCTCGCTCGGGATGAGCCAGTTCGAGTTGCTGCTCGAGGGCGCTTTCGAGATGGACGAACACTTCCGTTCCGCTCCACCGGAACGGAACCTGCCGGTGCTGATGGGGATGATCGGCATCTGGAACCGGAACTTCCTCGGGCTCGACTCGATTGCGGTGCTCCCATACGACCGTCGGCTGCACCGGTTCCCAGCCTACCTTCAGCAGCTCGAGATGGAATCGAACGGCAAGCGGGTGACGCGCGACGGATCGGCGGTCCAGTGGCACACCGCGCCAGTCATCTGGGGTGAGCCCGGCTCGAACGCACAGCACTCGTTCTTCCAGCTGCTGCACCAGGGGACGGCGGGCGTCGCGCTGGATTTCATCGCGCCGGTGAACGGGTCCTGCCGCCTCAACGCGCAGCAGGACCTCGCGCTCGCGAACTGCCTCGCGCAGGCCGAGGCCTTCGCGTTCGGTCAGCAGCCGGACCAGGTCCGCGCCGACCTCGAGGCCCGCGGGTCGTCGCCGGAGCAGATCAGCCAGCTGTTGCCGCACAAAGTCCATCCCGGAAACAGGCCGTCGAGCCTGATCCTTTTCCCGAGACTCGGTCCGAAGGCGCTCGGCAAGCTGATCGCGCTCTACGAGCACAAGGTGTATGTCCAGAGCGTCATCTGGGGCATCAATCCGTTCGACCAGTGGGGCGTCGAGCTCGGCAAGAAGCTCGCCGGCGCGATGGAGGCGCCGGTCAGGGCGGGTGCCTGGCCCGAGGGGCCACCGCACCTCGACTCGCTGCTGCGTCAAGTGGGCCAGTGGCGTGGCGGTTGACGGGCCGGATACCATTTGCCGATGAGAGCCATTTTTCTCGCGGGGGTCGCCGCGGTCCTCGCGTGCGCTCCGGCCGTCGCCGGAGAACCCTGGATCGCGCCCGGCGATTCCCAGGTGCGGCACGACATCGAATTGCTGGTGGACGAAGGAGTCATGAACCTCCCGATCTCCAGCTGGCCGATCGCTGTGTCGGATCTCGCGGCGGCGCTCAAGCGTGCCGGGACGCCGTCTGGCGGTCCCGACGCTCAGGACCGGCACAACCTGACGCCGGCGCAGCAGGCCGCCGTCCGGCGCCTGAAACGGCTGACCGGCGAATACGACAGCCCGCGGGTGGTCGAGGCGCGGGTCGCGGCGCGGCCGATGGTGCTGCGCGGCTTCGAGGACACTCCGCGCGAGGAGGCTGAACTGCGCGCCTGGGCCAGCGGCTTCTTCGGCGAGCGCTGGGGTGGCCGGCTCGAAGTGGGCGTCGTCGGCGATCCCGACGACGACCTGCCGGTCCGGCTGGATGGGTCCTACCTGGCCGGCAAGTTCGGCAACTGGATCGTCACCGCCGGTGCCCAGGAGCGGTGGTGGGGCTCAGGCTGGGAGGGCAGCCTGCTGCTGTCGAACGGCGCGCGGCCGGTTCCGACCATCGCGCTGGACCGGGCCGTGTCGGAGCCTTTCGAGAGCAAGTGGCTGCGCTGGATCGGGCCGTGGCGCCTGACGACCTTCATGGGTTACATGGACGGCGACCGGGGCGACTACGACCATCCGCTGCTGTTCGGCCTGCGGGTGTCCGCGCGGCCGCTCGCGGGCCTGGAAATCAGCCTCGAGCGCACGGCCCAGTGGTGTGGTGACGGTCGTTCCTGCGACTTCAAGGACTTCTGGAACCTCTTCTGGGGCAACGACAACGCCGGCGAGAACGTGGATCCGGAGGACGAACCCGGGAACCAGCTGGCCGGCTGGGACGTGCGCTGGGCCTCGCCGATCGGCGACGCGCCTTATGCGCTTTACTTCCAGCACACGGGCGAGACGATCGACAACAACATCCCGCGTCCGTATCGGAGCCTCGAGCTCGCCGGTGCCGAGATCTGGGGAGAGTCGGCGAACGGCTCGAGCTGGCGGCTGGCGGCGGAGTGGTCCAACACGCGCTGCGGCGGCACGGAGAACGGCGAGAAGCTCTGGGATTGTGCCTACAACAACAACATCTACAACGTTGCCGGCTACCGGTATTACGGCCGGCCTGTCGGGCACTCGATGGACGGCGACGGCGAGATGTACTCGCTGCGCTTCGTCCGGGTCGGCGCGGACGAAGTCGTCTGGACCGCGCTCGCCCGGTACACGGAGATCAACCAGGGCGGCACGGTGCCCGACGAACGCCATTCCGTCGCTCCGGGGCCCGAGCAATGGGTGAGCGTGGACCTGCTCCGCCGCTGGAACATCGGCCGCGGCTGGGTCGAGGCCGGCGTCGGCGGCGATTACCGCGAGCGTGAGTGGAACAACACCGACCCGTTCCTTGCGCGCTTTGCGGTGACTTGGCACCAGCAATTCCAATAGAATCACGGTTTCGCGGGGCGGGGCGCCAGCGCGTGTCTAGACAGATCGGACCCCGGCTCCTGCTATTGCTGCTGCCGGTCGCGGCGGTGACCCCTTGGCAGGGGGCGGTTGCGGAGCCCTGGGCGGCGCCGGGAGACAGCGGCTTGCGCCACGATGTGCAGTTACTGACGGACGCGGGGCTGCTGGCTGGACCCTCCCTGAGCTGGCCGGTTGGGTGGGACGAGCTGGCTCGACAGCTTACCGCCGCGGAGCCCGCCGCGCTGTCGCCGTCTCAGGCCCGGGCGCTTGCAAGGCTGCGGGCCCGGGCGGCCCGGGAGACGGAGCCACACGAGGTCGATTTGCAGTTGCGTCTTTCGGCGGCCTTGGAGCCAATCATCGTCAGGGATTTTGAAGACAGCCCGCGTGAGGAAGGCGAGGCGTGGTTCTCTGCAGCCACGCAGGGCGATCGCTGGGCCGGCAAGCTGCGGTTGGGAGCCGTCTCGAGCCCGGACGACGATCAGTCCTTCCGTGCAGACGGCAGCTACCTGGGCGCCATGCTCGGAAACTGGATGCTGTCGGCCGGGTTTACCGAGCGCTGGTGGGGCCCGGGCTGGCAGGGGAGCCTGATCCTGTCCACGGCGGCACGCCCGGTACCGGCCATCGCCATCGACCGGCTGAACAGTGATCGCTTCGAACTGCCGGTGCTGCGCTGGCTGGGGCCCTGGAAGATGTCGGCGTTCATGGGCCAGCTCGAAGGTGATCGCGAATTCCCCGATGCGCTGTTGTTCGGCCTGCGCGTGGAAATGCGGCCTCACCCGACGCTGCAGCTGGGCCTGAGCCGGACGGCGCAGTGGTGTGGCGAGGGCCGGCCGTGCGGGCTCGGCACGTTCTGGGACCTGCTGGTCGGAAACGACAACCAGGAGGATCTCGACGAACAGCCCGGCAATCAGCTGGCCGGCCTGGATCTGCGCTGGGCGTGGCCGGGTGGACGCGTCCCGGTGGCCGTCTACGCGCAGGGCATCGGCGAGGACGAGGCCGGAGGGCTGCCGTCGAAATACCTCGGGCTGTTCGGCCTGGAATTCTGGGGCGGTCTCGGCGCAGCGAGCTTCCGTGCATACGCGGAATACTCCGACACCGCATGCGACTTCACGAGATCGCCGCCCGAGTTCGGCTGCGCCTACACCAACGTCATCTATACGGACGGCTACCGTTACCGGGGCCGGGCCATCGGTCATTCGATCGACGGGGACGGCGAGTCTGTCGCAGTCGGAGCCGTGGTGGTCGATGCGCGAGGCAGCCAGTGGCTGGGCCGGATCAGCGACATCAAGCTGAACCGGGCCGGCCGTTCTGCCAACCACACGTTGTCCGACGGCCCGGCAAGGTTGCGCGAGGTCTCGGTCGAGCACGTGCGCAGCATCGGCGGTGGACGGTTGACGGTCGGGATGGGTTACCTCGACACGGACGCGCCTCCCGGAACCCGGACGGTCCTCGAAGAAGGCCTGAGCGGATACCTTGAATGGCAGCTGTATTGGCACTGACCTTGCGATGATCAAATCACGAATGACTGTTTCCAGAGTGCGCGGCTTCCTCTCGATGGGGTTGCGCCGGACTGCCCTGCTGGTTGCGGTGATGCTGACGTCGGTCGCGGCGTGGCCGCCGGCACTCGAGGCACAGGTGCCGACGCAAAGCCAGATCGAGGCGTTCAGGAACCTGCCACCGGACCAGCAGCGAGCGCTGATGGAGCAACTCGGCCTCGGAGGATCGGCGGCGACGCGTAGCCAGCAGCTCGAGTTCCCGGCCACGATGGAACCGAAGGGAGTCGCGGGCGAACTCGACGAGGACCAGCTGCAGCGGTTGCGTGAGCCGCGGCTGCGGGCCGGGGACACGATCGTCATCGACCTCGTTCTGCGCGACCCTGGGCAGGAGGATCTGGAGATCGAGTTCGAGCTCGAGAAGCGGCGCCTCGAACTCGAGCGCAAGGAGCGACTGGCCGAGCAGCGCGAGGCCGCGGCCTCGGGGTCCCCGGCGTTGACGCTGCGGACGACGCCGGACGACAGGAAGAAGCGCACCGAGCCGAAGGTCGCGGAGCGCAGCGAGGAGGAACTCGCCCGGCTCGGCGACTTCCGCCTGAGAGTGCTCGACGGAAACCCGTACAAGCTCAACCGGTCGGGCATGCTGGAGGTGCCGGGGGTACGCTCGATTGCACTCGCAGGTCTCACCGAGGAACTGGCGACGAAGCGCCTGGCCATCGAGCCGGCCCTGCGCGATTTCCGCGTGCGGGTGACGCTGTTGCCGCTCGAGAAGCGCGGCGAGGACGCGCTGAAGCCTTTCGGTTACGACCTGTTCAGCGCGCTGCCGACGACCTTCGCGCCGGCGAGCGACGTTCCGGTGCCGGCCGAGTACGTCGTGGGCCCGGGGGACACGCTGCGCGTGCAGTTGGTCGGCGCCACGGAGCAGCGTGTCGAGCTCGTCGTGGACCGCAACGGTGTCGTGCAGTTTCCCGAGCTCGGGCCGATTCCACTGGCCGGTCTGCGTTTCTCCGAGGCGCGCGCGGTGATCGAGGAACGCGTCCAGGAGCAGTTGATCGGTACCCGGGCGAACGTCAGCATCGGTGAGTTGCGCTCGATCACGATCGTCGTCGCCGGCGAAGCCGAGCAGCCGGGTGCCTATACCGTCAGCGCGCTGTCCACGATCACCAACGCGCTGTTCGCGACCGGTGGGGTCAAGGAAATCGGCTCGCTGCGTAACATCCAGTTGAAGCGCAACGGCCGCACCGTCGCCACGCTCGACCTGTACGACCTGCTGCTGGCGGGCGATTCCCGCAACGACCGGCGGCTGCAGTCCGGCGACGTGATCTTCATCCCGCCGGTCGGCAGCACCGCGTCGGTCACCGGACAGATCCGCCGTCCGGCGATCTACGAGCTGAAGGGCGAATCCACCGCCGCGGACCTGCTGTATCTGGCCGGCGGTCTCACGCCCGAGGCCGACCCGCGCACGGCCACGCTGGAGCGGATCGGCGAACGCCGGGAGCGCATCGTGATGGCTGTCGACCTGACGGCGCCCGGTGGCCGTTCGACGGCGCTTCGTTCGGGCGACCTGCTGCGACTGAAGTCGGTGCCGATGGAGATCGGGAACGGCATCGAGGTGACCGGGCACGTTCAGAACCCGGGGCCGGTCGCCTGGCAGCCGGGCCTGCGCATTGCGGACGTGCTGCGCAGCGTCGAGGACCTCAGGCCGAAGGCAGACCTGAACTACGTGCTGATCCGCCGGGAGGCGGCCGACCGGACCGTATCCGCGGCGTCGGCCGACCTCGCGCAGGCCTGGGCGAATCCATCGTCCCCCGCGAACGTGCCGCTGCAGCCACGCGACCGGCTGTACGTGTTCAATCTCGAGGGTGGCCGCGAACTGCAGATCAAGGCATTCGTCGAAGACCTGGAACGGCAGGCCCGCCCGGGGCAGGCGGCACAGTTGGTGACCGTGAGCGGCGAGGTCAAGGCTCCCGGCCAGTACCCGCTCGAGACAGGCATGACGGTGTCAGACCTCGTGCGCGCGGGCGGTGGCATGAGCCAGAGCGCCTACCGCGGCGGGGCGGAGATCACGCGCTATCAGGTCATCAACGGCGAGTACCGCAGGGCGGACACGATGCCGGTCGATCTCGAGCGGGCGCTCGCCGCTGATCCGGTGGCCGACCTGCCGCTGCAGCCCTCGGATTTTCTGGTGATCAAGTCGCTCCCGCAGTGGGCCGAGCCGGGCCTCGTGACGCTCGGTGGCGAAGTACGCTTCCCGGGCAAGTATCCGATCAAGCGCGGCGAGACGCTCAGGTCGCTGCTGCAGCGCGCCGGCGGCCTGACCGACCTGGCGTATCCGGAGGGCAGCGTCTTCACGCGCGAATCGCTCAAGCAGCGCGAGGAGCAGCAGATCATGCAGCTCGCCGACCGGCTGCAGGGCGATCTGGCCGCGCTGGCCCTGCAGGGCACCCAGACCGCGATGCCGGGCCAGGCCGGCCAGGCCACGCAGGCCGTCGCAGTCGGCCAGACGCTGCTCGACTCGCTGCGGGAAATCGAGCCGGTGGGCCGGCTCGTGATCGACCTCGATCGCGTGCTCCAGTCGGAGCCGGGCTCACACGCCGACATCGTGCTGAAGGACGGCGACCGCCTGCTGGTGCCCGAGCGAACGCAGGAAGTGACCGTGCTCGGCGAGGTCCAGTCCGGGACCTCGCATCTCTGGGATCCGTCGCTCGGCCGGGACGACTACATCCGCTTGAGTGGCGGAACTACGAAGAAGGCGGACAAGGGCCGCATCTACATCGTACGGGCGAACGGCAGCGTCGTGAGCGGCAGCAGCAACTGGTTCAAGAGCGGCGGGACCGACGTCATGCCCGGCGACACGATCGTGGTGCCGCTCGACGCCGAGCGCATGCGACCGCTGCCGCTGTGGACCGCGGTCACGACGATCATCTACAACCTCGCCGTCGCGGTGGCGGCGGTCAACTCGTTCTGAACCGGACCGAGCGATGGCCGAACACGAGAGGGACGAACACCCGGTGCCGTTGCAGGACGCAGTTCGCGGCTATTTCGTGCCCGTGCTCGACACCGGCGCGGTCAGCCCCGTCACGTTCACGGAGTTGCTGCACGCGGTCCGGGTCCGCTGGTGGTGGCCGCTGCTCGGTGCGCTCGCGGGTCTCGCGCTTGCCGTGACGCTCGCATTCCTGATGCGGCCCGTTTATCACGGCAAGGTCGTGTTCCTCCCGGCCAAGGAGGCGAGTTCCTCCTCGGCGCTGGGCGCGCTGGCCGGCAATCTCGGCGGGCTCGCATCGCTGGCGGGCATCAACCTCGGTGGTGACTCCAACGAGGCCGAGAACATGGCGGTGCTGAACTCGCGGGGCTTCACCGAACGGTTCATCGTCGATCACGGCCTGCTGCACGTGCTGTTCGCCTCGCGCTGGGACGAGGAGCAGCAGCAGTGGAAGCCGCACCTGTGGAAGCGCGACCCGACGGTCGCCGACGCGGTCCGCAAGTTCGACCGGAAGATCCGCTCGGTCACGGAGGAGCGCCGCAGCGGCGTGGCGACGCTGGTCATCGAGTGGCGCGATCGCGAGCAGGCGGCGCGCTGGGCCAACGACCTGATTGCCCAGGCCAACGCGGAACTCCGCGCGCGGGCCATGGCCATGTCCGCGCGAAACATCGACTACCTGGAACGCGAGGCGGCGGAGACGGACATCGTCGGGATCCAGCAGTCCGTCTACCGGCTGATCGAGAACGAGTTGCGGCGGACCATGATGGCGAGCGTTCACGAGGAATACGCGTTCCGCGTCCTCGATCCGGCGGTCGTACCGGAGGAGCACGAGTTCGTCCGGCCTAAGCGCCTGCTGATGTCGGCCGCCGGGTTCGTACTGGGATTCGGATTCGCGCTGATGCTCGCGATTGCCGCCCACTTGCGCCGTCGGAACCAGCCGGAGCAGCGTCCTGGCGCGGCTGCCTGAGCACCAGCCTGGAGCGCGCCTTGCGCCGGGGCACGGTGGCATCGCGCGACGGGCGCGGACAGCCGGGGCGAGATGACGGCGCGGCTCGGGCGCAACGCGGTCCTGGCGGGGATGCAGGCCGTTGCGACGGCGCTGATCCTGTTCCTCACATACAGTTTCCTCGTCCGGGCACTGTCCACGGAGCAGTTCGGGTTGTGGGCGCTGATCGCATCGATCTCAGCGGTCGCCCGAATCGGCGATTTCGGATTCAGCACCTCCCTTGCGCGATTCGTCGCGGCCGACCTGTCGGTCGGCGCTCGCGCCGACGCCGCGTCGCTGGTGCAGTCGGTCACGCTGGCGGTCGCAATCCTTGCGAGCACGCTGGCAGCGGCGCTGTACTTGCCCGCACGAGGCCTGCTGGCCGTGCTCGTGCCGCAGGACCTCCTCGAGCCTGCGGGCAGGCTGCTGCCCTTCACGCTGGCCAGCCTGGTGCTGCTGGTGGTGGGCCTGACCCTAGTGGGCGCCCTGGAGGGCTGCCAGCGCTTTGGCCAGCGGGCGCTGTTGATGATCACGGGGAGCCTGGCCCTGCTGGTGGCAGCCATCGTGCTGGTGCCGAGACACGGTGTGGTCGGCATCGGGATGGCGCAGGTGCTGCAGGGAGCCGTGGTGATCGTGCTGGGCTGGCTGCTGGTGCGAAGGGAGCTCGGTATCGGCGCCGTGCTGCCGTTCCGGCTGCGGCTGCCCGATCTGCGCAGGGTCTGGCGCTTCGGGCTCGGCGTGCAGGCCATCTCGGTGACGCAGCTCGCGGTCGAGCCGTTGGCCAAGATACTGATGACCCGTTTCGGGGGGCTCGAAGCGACCGGCCTGTTCGAACTCGCCTACCGCGTCACGACCCAGCTGCGCGCGCCGCTGGTGGCCGCCGGCCAGGTCATTCTGCCGGCGGTGGCCGGCCTTCCGGCGGCGGATGGCGCGGCGGCGGCCGGCATTTACCGGCGCGCCTACCAGCGGCTGTTCCCGGCCAGCGTGACGGCGTTCAGCCTGCTGCTGATCGGCTGGCCGCTCATCAGCTGGCTGCTGCTCGGGCAGGTGGATGCACTGCTGGTTGCGATGGGATGGCTGCTGACGCTGGCCTGGCTCGTGAACACCTTGTCCGCGCCGGCGTATTTCACGCTGCTCGGGCTGGGAAACGCGCGCTGGAACCTGTACGGGCACGTCCTGACGGCCGCCGTTACGGCTTTGCTGGGATACCTGCTCGGGGCGGCGTTCGGGGCGCTCGGCGTGACCACCGGGTATGCGCTGGCAATCGCCGCCGGCAGCGCCGTCGCGTGGGTATTCTGCCGGGCCAGGCTCGGTGACGGGGCCACCGGATTGCTGCCCAGGCGCGACGACGTCAAACTGCACCCCGGCATGTCTCCCCTCAGGCGATTCTTCTGGCACCTGGCCTGGCCGGTGCGCGCATATGTGCGCTGGTTTCCCATCTCGCGCGGCAAGGGGTGGCTGCTGCGCGGCCTGCTGCTGCCGATACTCGGTCCGGACAGCGAGTTCGACGCGCTGCTGCCGCCGGCGGGCCGGGTGCGGCTGCGAGGCCGCGAAACACTGGGCTGGCACTGGATGGTGTACGGGCCGTTCGAGCAGGCAGAGCGCGAGTTTGCTGCCCAGGCAGTCTCGGCCGGGGGTTGGGCGATCGACGTCGGCGCCAATGTCGGCGTGTTCACGGTATCGGTCGCCCAGGCGCTCGTCCCGGATGCCCGGCTGCTGGCATTCGAGCCACTCCCCGGCAACGTGGCGCGGCTTCGGCAGAACATCGAGGACAGCAAGCTCGGGGCGGTCGAGGTCCTGCCGGTCGCGACCGGGTCGGTGGCCGGCGAGTCCGAATTCCTGGCAACCAGTGACGCCGCTTACGCGGGTCTGGTCGATTCGCTGGAGTCGGGTCGCACCGGCGACGTGCTGCGGGTGCCCGTCACGACCATCGACGCGGAATGGCGTGCGCGCGGCGAGCCGCGGGTCGCGCTGGTCAAGCTGGATATCGAGGGCGGGGAGTTGAGTGCGCTGCAGGGTGCGACCGCGCTGCTGCGGCGCTGGCATCCGCTGCTGCTCGTCGAGGCGACCTCGGACGCGCAGCGCGACGCGATCGCGGCTCTGCTCGATGGATACGGATATCAGTGCGATCAACCGGCGGGCTTCGAGCCGTGGAACTTCGTCTTCCGTGCGGCTGCGGCCGGACCGTGAGTGGTGGTATGCCACGCGCACAGGTCCTGTTCTTCGAGCCCGAGCATCTCGGTCACCAGCCGGCCTATGTACGTGCGATCGCCGAGTGGCTCGATCGCGAGCGGCCACCGATGGATGCGGTGTTCTCGGTGAGTGATGCGCTGGTCTCCCGGCTCAAGGACGAGGACGGCCTCGAGCTCGGACGCATCGCCCGCCTGCGGACGCCGGGGCCGGCCGAGCTACGTGCCTGCAACCACGGGCCGATCTACCGCCGTGCCATGGCTCGATGGCGGCTGATCGAGCGGGAAATGCGGGCGACCGGCACTTCGCACGCGCACGCATTGTTCCTCGATCCACTGCAGTTGCCGCTGGCGCTCGGGCGCGGCGCAGGGGACGTCCGGGGCATTTCCGGGATACTGTTCCGTCCGTCGGTACACGAGGTGTACGTCGAGTCGCCGGGACGCGGTTTGCGCGAAAAAGTCCGCGACCGGATGAAGCGGGTCTCGTACTCGAGGATGCTTCGCAACCCGGCTCTGAAGGCGGTGCTCAGCCTCGACCCGTTCTTCCCGGACTATGCCCGGCGCCGCTTCGCCGGTGGCGGCAAGGTCCGGAGCGTTCCCGATCCGATCGTCGAGGCCCCGTCGGGGGACGCCCTGGCTCCGTCGGTATCGCCGGCGGAGCGGCAAGATGACCGCTGCTGCTATCTGCTGTTCGGGGCCTTGTCGGAGCGCAAGGGCGTCAAGGTCGTGCTGCAGGCGCTCGAGTCGATGTCGAAGGAACAGCGGGCCCGCGTCCGCCTGCTGCTCGCGGGGAGACTGGATGAAGATTGTCGGGCAGCGGTCGCCGCGACCCGGACCCGATTGTCTGCATCCTCGGAAGACCCGGACGGGCTGGAAGTGATCGACCGGTTCCTGTCCACCGACGAACTGGCGGCGCTGGTCAAGCGCAGCGACGTCGTGATGGCTCCGTACCAGCGGCACGTCGGATCCAGTGGCGCGCTGGTCTGGGCGGCACGTCATGGCAGGCCAGTGCTGGCGCAACAGTATGGGCTGGTCGGTGCCCTGGTCCGACGCCATGGGCTGGGCCTGACCGTCGACAGTTCGGATGCCGAACGGCTCGCCGGCGCGATGTTGCAGCTTTCCTGCCCGAAGACGCGGGTGGATGCGTGCCGCACGGAGGGGCAGGCGGAGTTTCTCGCCGGGCGATCGTCGGACGAGTTCGCGAGCACGGTTTGCGAGACGGTGCTCGAGGTGGCGGCATGAGCACTCCGGTGTCCAGGTCGTCGGCGGAACCACGACTGGACGCGACCCGCTTCCTGCTTGTCGTGCTGCACCTCGTCGGCGTGTACGTTGCCGTACCGCTGCGGGGACTGGGGAGCTTCGAGTTTCCGGCGGCGACGATGCTGCTGACCGTGCCGTTGCTGCTGGCGGCCAACCTGGGCCGCATTCGCGTCCGGCACGTCTATCCGATGCTGGGGCTGCTGTCGGTCGGCCTGCTGTCCGTGCTGCTGGCCCCGCAGGCGGGAGATTTTCTAGGTGCACGACTGAAGGGCCTGGCGCAGTGGGGCTGGTCCATCCTGTGCGCCTACGCGCTCGTGCTCGAGCTTTCGCACTGGCCGCGCCGCGAGCTTGCCAGGCTGTTCGGTGGCTTCAGCCTCGCGATTCTCGCTGGCTGCGTGCTGGAGAATTTCGGAGGCCTTCGCGCAGTATCGAATGCCTTCCGGCGAGTCGTCTTCGTTTCGGCGAGCAACGAGTGGCTGTCGCGCGACATCGAGATCGCCGGCATCCTCAGACCGCGTCTGTTCACCTCGGAGCCGTCCGACGTCGCGAAGTTCTTCGTGCTGTCCGTTTTCGGTTGGGCGGCGACGTCCGCGTCCCACTACCGGTACGCGATGTCATTGCTGCTGATGGTGGCGGGGATGTGGCTGATACGCAGTCCGATCGTGCTGCTGGTCGTTCCGCTGCTGGTGCTGCTGCTGCTGTTCGGGCGGCCGCTGGCCGGCGCCCCCGTTCCACTGAGCCGGCCGCTCAAGTGGACCGGGCTCGTGACGCTGGTCGCGCTGGGCAGCGTCGTGATCGTGCCGCTGCTCGCAGCGCGCGCGCAGGTGGTCCTCGCCGGTGCGGAGCCCAGCTCGCTGATCCGTCTCGCCGCGCCGGTGCTGGTGGCCGGCCAGACGCTGCAGATGAGCCCGATGTGGGGTGCGGGCATCAGCGGCACCGAGGCGATCGCGGACATCATCATCGACGCCTACACGCTCTTTGGACTCGCGAAGTTCGCGGATCCGCTGATCTCCGGCGAGCACATGACCGTCGCGAACCTGATCACCAACGCATTCTGGCTGCACTGGATCAATTTCGGGCTGCTGGGCGGCGTGCTGGTGCTCTGGTTCACGGGGCGCTGGATGACTGCGCTCGGAGTGCGCAGGCGAATGCTGGCCTTCCTGGCGATCCTGGGATTCGCGCAGACGATGGGTGCAATGCACGGTCCGTACTTCTGGAGCTACATTGCCGTGATACTGGCCGTCGTCCGTCACCTCGACGACATCGGTCCGCTCAAGCTCAGGTTCGTGCCGGCGCGGATCCTGCCCGGAAGACCCCATTTGCAGGCCGGATCGCTGGCCGGTTGAATCTCTCCCAATGAAGGTACTGCTGATCACCGATGCTCCGCTGGCCGCGCCGCTCGCCGGCGACCAGCTCGTGACCGCGCAGCTGCTGCAGGCGCTGACGCGTCGGGCAGACGTGGAAGTGCTTACGCTGAGGCCCGGCGGGTGGGATCCGGCAATGGCGGCGGGCGCCCGCCTGCTCGAGGAACCGAACCTCGGGGGCGGGGCACCGCCACAGCGCCTTGCCCGCCTCAGGGCGCTGGTCGGCAGCAAGTCGCTGCTGGAGCAGCGGCTGTCCGACCTGTCTCTGCCGAGGCTGCGGGCGTTGTTGAGCCGCAGTCACGCCGACGTCGTGTTCTTCAACCATCTGCGGGTCGCGGCCCTGCTGCCGCAGCTGGACGTGGCCGCCGGCGTGCGTACCGTGTACGTGGCGCACAACGCCGAGTATGAGGCGTATGCGAGCACGGTGCAGATCGAGACCAATCCGTTGCTGAAGTTCGCGCTGGCGCGCGAGGGCCAGAAGACGATCCGGCTCGAACGCCGTGTCGTCGAGGCTGCCGACCTCACGATCGCGTTGACGGCCGAGGATGCGCGGCGCCTGCGGGAACTGAGCCCGAGCGCCGCCGTGCAGGTGATTCCACCGGCGGTGCCGCGCCACGCGACGGCGGAGAAGCCACCGCTCGATGCGCGGCGCGTGCTGCTGGTCGGCAGCTACCTCTGGCACGCGAAGTTTCTCAACGCGCTGTGGCTGGTGCGCGAAGTGTGGCCCGCGGTGCTCGACCGCTTTCCAAGTGCCCGGCTGGAGATCGTGGGCAAGGGAGCGAGCCGTCTGCTGCCGTACGTGCGGGCCTCGGACTCGATCCGGGTCGCGGCCGATGTCCCCGACATCGGGCCTTTCCTGCGCGACGCCAGCATCTTCGTGAATCCAGAGCGCCAGCGCGGCGGCATCAAGCTGAAGACGCTGGATGCGGCCAGTTTCGGCCTGCCGATCGTATCGACGGTGGCCGGCGTGGAGGGTACCGGGCTGCGGGCCGAGCAGAGCTGCATCGTCGCCAATGACGCGACGGGGTTCGCACGGGGCATCCTGCGGCTGATCGTCGACCCCGTCTTCGGCCGTGGCCTCGGCGCGGCGGCTCAGCAGGTGATGCAGCACGATTTCTCCGACGATGCGCTGCAGGACCGCGTCGACCGGGTGCTGAGCAGCTTGCGGCGGGCCGCGTGAGCGGCGTGGCGGGGCCGACATGAGAGTGCTGCTCGCGCACAACTTCTACCGTTCCGGCGCTCCCGGCGGTGAGGACAACGCCTTCCGGCAGGAGCGTGCGCTGCTGGAGTCCCGTGACGTCGACGTCGTCGCCTTCGAACGCTCCAACGACGACGTGGACCGCAGCAATCCGCTGGAGATGCTTCGCACCGCGCTGACCATGTCCTGGTCGCGCCAGGTGTACGAGGAGCTGGTCGGGTTGCTGCGCCAGAGCCGGCCGGACATCGCGCACTTCCACAATACGTTCCCGCTGATATCGCCGAGCGCATACGCGGCCTGCCGGGACGAGGGCGTGCCGGTGGTCCAGACGCTGCACAACTACCGCTTCGTCTGCGCGGCCGCGACGCTGTACCGGGACGGATTCACCTGCGAGAAGTGCCTCGGCCGCTCGCCGTGGCCCGGCGTGCTCCACCGCTGCTATCGAGGCTCCTCGGTCGGCTCCACCGCAGTCGCCTGGATGATCGACCGCAGTCGCGACCGCGGCATCTACCTGCAGCTGGTGGATCGCTACGTGGCGCTGACGCGTTTTGCGGCTGGCAAGTTCGCGGACGGCGGACTGC
Organism: uncultured Steroidobacteraceae bacterium; assembly: GCA_964553405.1. GTDB lineage: Bacteria > Pseudomonadota > Gammaproteobacteria > Steroidobacterales > Steroidobacteraceae > DATIRA01. The sequence goes on along the minus strand of CAZKLS010000012.1, from coordinate 4,612 downwards.
CGGCGGAGAGAATCGTCGTCAAGCCGAATTTCGTCGAGGCAGACCGTTCGCCAGGACAGGGCGGCGGCGGCTACGTCGTCTACGCGGGCAGGCTGTCGGTCGAGAAGGGCGTGATGACGCTGCTCGAGGCGTGGCGGCAGCTCCGTGACGTGCCGCTGCTGGTCGTGGGGGAGGGGCCGCTGCGCGGCGTGATGGAACGCGAGATCGCGGCGCACGACCTGCCGGTGCAGTTGCTCGGGCTGCAGCCGCGCGAGCGCGTCATGGAGATCATCGCCCAGGCGGACCTCGAGGTCGTCACTTCCGAGTGGTACGAGGGGTTTCCGCTGGTGATCGTAGAGGCCTACGCGATGGGCACGCCAGTCGTGTGCTCGCGGATCGGCAGCCTGGTCGAGATCGTCGCTGACGGCGAGACCGGGTTCATGTACGAGCCGGGCAATGCCGCCGCGCTGGCGGCGACCGTGCGCCAGGCGCTGGGGGATCCCGTGCGCCTGCGCGATTTCCGGCAGCGGGCACGGCGCAGGTACGAGGCGCTGTTCACTCCGGAGCGGAATTTCGGCCTGCTGATGGACATATACCAGGGCGTCCTCGCGCAGCGGGGCGGGCGGGGCGGCGCGTGAAAATCTCGATCATCACCGCGGTGCGCAACGCCGCAGGCACGGTTGAATCGGCACTGCGGTCGGTACAGCAGCAGACGTACCGCGATTACGAGCACATCGTCGTCGACGGGCTGTCCACCGACGGAACGCTGGATGTCGTCAGACGGCATTCGGCCGCTCTCGCTCACCTGGTCTCGGAGCGTGACTCCGGCATCTACGATGCATTCAACAAGGGCCTGCGGCTCGCGACCGGGGACGTCGTCGCGTTCCTGAACGCCGACGACTACTACGCGGGGCCCGACGTCCTGCAGTGGGTCCACGAGGCCTTCCGGCGCGGAAATCCGGGAGCTGTATTCGGCGACGTTGCATTCGTGCGCCCGGAGGATCCCGGCAAGGTCGTCAGGCACTACTCCTCGGCGACGTTCACGCCGCGGCGGCTCCGTTACGGTTGGATGCCCGCGCACCCGTCGCTGTTTCTGCGCCGCAGCCTGTTCGAGAAGTACGGAGCCTTCGATACGAGCTACCGCATCGCCGGGGACTTCGAGCTCGCGGCGCGCCTGTTCGGACGCGGCCAGGTCGACTTCGCGTACGTGCCACGCGTGTTCGTCACGATGCGCACCGGCGGGGCGAGCACTCGCGGCATCCGCAGCACGATGATCATCAATCGCGAGATCCTGCGGGCCTGTCGCCAGAACGACATCGCCACCAACATGGCGATGCTCTGCCTGCGGTTTCCGGAGAAGGCCATGGAGCTGATCCGCAGACCCGCGAGGCTGCGGGTCTGAAGGCCGGCCGTCGGGGTGCGCCGACCCCGGCTATCCGCTAGAATCCGCGACCATTTGCTTGGGCGATCCCGCCCGGAGGACACGTGACCCGACGAGCGCTCATCACCGGCATCACGGGGCAGGACGGCGCCTACCTGGCCGAGTTGCTGCTCGAGAAGGGTTACGAGGTGCACGGCATCAAGCGCCGGGCCTCGTCGTTCAACACGGACAGGATCGACCACCTCTATCGCGACCCGCACGAGTCCGGCGTCCGGATGTTCCTGCATTACGGCGATCTCACTGATGCGACCAACCTGATCAGGGTGATCGAGCAGGTTCAGCCCGACGAGATCTACAACCTCGCGGCCCAGAGCCACGTCGCGGTCTCGTTCGAGACCCCTGAATACACGGCGAACGCCGACGCGCTCGGCACGCTGAGACTGCTCGAGGCCATCAGGATCCTGCGGCTGGAGAACAAGACCCGCTTCTACCAGGCCTCGACCTCGGAGATGTACGGCAAGGTCCAGGAGGTGCCGCAGACCGAGACGACGCCGTTCTATCCGCGCTCGCCTTACGGTGCGGCGAAGGTCTACGCGCACTGGATCACGGTCAATTACCGCGAGGCCTACGGGATGTACGCCTGCAGCGGCATTCTGTTCAACCACGAGTCGGCCGTCCGCGGCGAGACGTTCGTGACGCGGAAGATCACGCGGGGTCTCGCGCGCATCCGGGAGGGCCTGCAGCAGTGCGTGTACCTCGGAAATCTCGATGCGCTGCGTGACTGGGGCCACGCGCGCGACTACGTCGTGGCCCAGTGGCTGATGCTGCAGCAGCAGACCGCCGACGACTTCGTGATTGCGACCGGTGAGCAGCACTCGGTTCGCGAGTTCATCGAGGCTGCGGGACGCGGGCTCGGCATGCGCATCGAATGGACCGGGGAGGGCGTCGAGGAGCAGGGGGTGGACCGGGAGACCGGCAACGTCGTGGTACGCATCGACCCGAAGTACTTCCGGCCCACCGAGGTCGACACGCTGCTCGGCGACGCGAGCAAGGCCCGCAGGCTGCTCGGCTGGGAGCCGAAGATCGGCTTCGAGCAACTGGTGGCCGAGATGGTCGAAGCCGACCTGGAGGCGGCCCGGCGGGACGCGATGATCCGCCGCGAGGGCTTCAAGACCTTTGCCTACCATGAATAGGGATGCGACGGTCTTCGTCGCCGGTCACCACGGCCTGGTCGGTTCGGCCATCGAGCGGCGACTGCGTGCCGCGGGCTTTGCGCGGCTGGTGTTGCGAACCCGGGCCGAGCTCGACCTGTGCTCGCAGGCTGCGGTGGAGGCGTTCTTCGCGGCGGAACGGCCCGAGTACGTGTTCCTGGCGGCGGCCAAGGTGGGTGGCATCCAGGCCAACAACAGCTATCCGGCGGACTTCATCCGCGACAATCTGCAGATCCAGACCAACGTGATCGATTCCGCCCGGCGGCACGGGACCCGGAAGCTGCTGTTCCTCGGCTCGAGCTGCATCTATCCGAAGCTCGCGCCGCAGCCGATGCGCGAGGAGTACCTGCTGACCGGGCCGCTGGAGCCGACCAACGAGAGCTACGCGATCGCGAAGATCGCCGGGATCAAGATGTGCGAGGCCTATCGCCGCCAGTACGGCTTCGACGCGATTTCAGCCATGCCGACCAACCTGTACGGCCCGGGCGACAACTTCAGCCTGGAGAACTCGCATGTGCTGCCGGCGCTGATCCGCCGGTTTCACGAGGCGCGGCAACGCAATGACCGGGAAATCGTGATCTGGGGCACCGGCACGCCGCGGCGGGAATTCCTGTACGTCGACGACCTCGCCGAGGCCGCCGTGTTCCTGATGCAGAACTACTCCGGAGAGCAGCTCGTCAACATCGGTTGCGGCGAGGACCTCACGATCCGGGAACTGGCGGAACTGGTGGCCAGGATCGTGGGATTCCAGGGTCGGCTGGTCTTCGATTCCTCGAAGCCGGACGGAACCCCCCGCAAGCTGCTGGACGTTTCCCGGATCCGGGCCATGGGCTGGACGCCCGCGACCAGTCTGCCGGAAGGAATCCGCCTCACCTATGACTGGTTCGTCGCGAACCAGGACAGCCTGCGCACCTGAGTCCGGCGGCCGGGCGGGGGCGGGGTTCACAAACCTGCAAACGACCCGTAACGCACTGCAAGAAAGGCTATAATTGGCCATTGTTGCGCCCGTGCGACGGATCTCACGCGCGAATATCCGACTTGTCAGGGATCCTATGAACCAAATTGCTGGCGCTGGCGGGGCGACCTTCCTGGTCACCTTTCTGGCAATAGTGGCTTTGCGTCCGCTGGCCTACGCCGTGGATCTCGTGGACCGCCCGGGTGGACACAAGACTCACCATGGCGAGGTGCCGCTGATGGGCGGCCTCGCGATGTTCCTCGGGATCGTTTTCGGGCTGTCGCTGGCCATCGGTGGCAGTCGGGAATTCAGCCACCTGCTGCTGGCCGGCACGCTGCTGGTGGTCGTCGGCATGCTGGACGACCGCTTCAACCTGTCGCCCTGGATCAGGCTGATCGTGCAGTTCGGCGCGACGCTGCCGATCATCCTGGGCACGGACATGCTGGTCACCTCGCTGGGCGACCCGTTCGGGCTCGGGGAGATCGAGCTCGGGATCTGGGCGGCTCCGTTCACGTCGCTGCTGATCATGTCGGCAATCAATGCCTTCAACATGCTCGACGGAATGGACGGGCTCGCGGGCGGGGTAGCGCTGGTGACCTTCCTGGTCCTGGCGGGGGTCGCGGCTTTTGCCGGCCAGCCCGGGATCTTTGCCCATTCGATGATCATGATCGGGGCGGTCAGTGCGTTCCTGATCTTCAACGCACCGCTGCATTTCAACCAGCACATGCGCTGCTTCATGGGCGATGCCGGCAGCACGATCCTCGGTTTCTTCGTCGCGCTGGTCTGCATCGAACTCACGCAGGATCCGGCGTCAGTGTTGCCGCCGGTGACCGTGCTGTGGCTGATCGCCTGGCCGTTGTTCGAACTGCTGTGGTCCACGACCCGCAGGATCATCGCTGGCCGCTCCCCTTTCCGGGCCGACAACCAGCACTTCCACCACGTGCTTACGCGGAACGGCTTCGGGGTGCGCAGCATTTTCGTCATATCGATCAGCGTCGCAGTGCTGTTCGCGCTGGCCGGACTGGTCATCAACCGCCTCGGGTTTCCCGAGTGGGTCTCGCTGGCCTTGCTGCTGCTGCTCGGCCC
>CAZKLS010000011.1:0-43034 GCA_964553405.1 uncultured Steroidobacteraceae bacterium | reverse complement strand
GGTCATCCTGGTGCGCGAGGAAACCAAGCCCGAGGACATCCACGGCTTCTTCGCCGCACAGGGCATTCTCACGTCGCGCGGCGGCAAGACATCGCACGCGGCCGTCGTCGCGCGCGGCATGGGCAAGCCCTGTGTCGCGGGCGCCGAGGGCATACAGGTGGACGCCGGGATGCGGGTCGCCTTCATCGGCGACCAGGTGATCAAGGAGGGCGACGTGATCACCATCGACGGCAGCAACGGCAAGGTGTTCCGCGGCGAGGTGCCGCGCGTGGAGGCGGATTTCTCAGCTGCGCTCGAGACACTGCTCGGCTGGGCGGACGGCCTTGCGGGCATCGGGGTCCGCGCCAACGCGGACACGCCGGCCGACGCCGAGCGCGCCGTTCGCTACGGCGCCCGGGGCATCGGCCTGTGCCGTACGGAGCGGATGTTCAATGCGCCGGACCGGCTGCCCATCGTCGTGGACATGATCATCGCGGACACGCCCGACGAGCGCCGCGCGGCGCTGGACCGGCTGCTTCCGATCCAGCGGGCCGACTTCATCGGGCTCTTCAAGGCCATGGCGCCGCACCCCGTCACGATCCGGCTGCTCGATCCGCCGATCCACGAGTTCCTGCCGACCGAGCGGCAGCTCGAGGAGGAGATCGAGCGCCTGCACGACCTGCGTCGCGCATCCCGCGGCCTCGAGGTGCTGGCCGACGCGACCCGCGGCCAGGACAACCGCCCTGCGAGCCCGCTGCGCGAGAGCATGGACACGCGGCAGGTCGAGGCCGTCATCGCCCGCAAGGAGACGATACTGCGCAAGGCCCGCGCGCTGCGCGAGGTCAACCCGATGCTCGGGCACCGCGGCGTGCGGCTCGGCCTCACCTACCCCGAGATCTACAACATGCAGATCCGCGCGGTGCTCGAGGCCGCCGCCAACTGCATCCGCGCCGGCCTGCAGGTGAGCCCCGAGATCATGGTGCCGCAGGTCTGCACGGCCCAGGAGCTGAAACTGGTGCGCGAGCACATGGAGGCGGTGAAGCATGCGGTGCAGGTGACGCACGGCGTCGAGGTGCCCTGCAAGTTCGGCACGATGATCGAAGTCGTCCGGGCCTGCATGCGGGCAGAGAACCTCGCCGAGGTCGCCGAGTTCTTCTCCTTCGGCACGAACGACCTCACGCAGGCGGCTTTCTCGTTCTCGCGCGAGGATGCCGAGAACAAGTTCCTGCCCATGTACAACGAGCGCGGAATCCTGCAGGACAATCCGTTCGAGGTGCTGGACGTCAAGGGGGTCGGGCGCCTGATGGCGCTGGCCGTGGAATGGGGCCGGGCACACCGGCCGGACCTGAAAGTCGGCATCTGCGGCGAGCACGGCGGCCACCCGGCCTCGATCCGCTTCTGCGACTCGATCGGGCTGGACTACGTGTCCTGTTCCGCGCCGCGGGTGCCGATCGCGCGGCTGGCGGCGGGCCACGCGGCCGTGGGTGGATCGGCTGCCGGGGACCGGTCCGCCTGACCCGCAGTCCGGCTGCGGCCCTTCAGGGACGGCGCGCCGGCGTCGCCGTCCGCTGCAGGCGCTGCCAGAACCAGCCGCTCGCTGCGTCGCTCCCGGTAAGCACGTAGTCGCGGATCTTCTCGTTGCGCAGCATCGCCTGCTGCTGCTGGCGCGAGATCCCCCGGCCGGCGAACAGCACCTGGTCGCCGGGCTTGAGCTCGAGCCCGTCCTCCGGCAGCGCGAACGACTCCTCGCCCCGGCGCAGGTACAAGGGCAGGCACGGTAGACGCTCGCTGCGATTCGAGGGTCGCGTGAGCAGGTCGCCGACCCTGGCGTGCCCGCCCTGCATCAGTAGCCGGTAGACGGCCGGCGCCTCGCTGATGTTCATCGTCACGCTCCAGATCGCCGGCGCGCGCTCGCCGACCGTGGTCTGGAGCCGCTCGACCAGCGCGTTGGCCCAGTCGGCGTTCTCGTTGCGTGCAATCTGCAGGAACGGCGCGAGCAGCGGCGTGCGCACCACGGCCAGGCATTCCATCGCGATCAGCTCGCTCGACACCATGGTCATGTCGGCATCGAAGGCGTCGAACAGCGCGCGATAGGCCTGCAGGTTCTGCCGGACGATCGTGAACAGGTCCGGGTTCAGCTCGCGCGCGGTGACGACGATGGACAGGTTGTTGACGTCGTCGTCGGTGCCGGCGACGACCCCGACGGCGGACTTGATGCCCGCGGCCTCCAGCGGCTCCGCCTCGGTGCCGAGCCCCTTCACCGTCTGCATGCCGGGGTTGGTCGGCGCGAGCGGATCGATCACGGTGACCTCGAGACCCTGGTCGTGGAATGCCCGCACGACCTCGCGGCCGAAGCGGCCATAGCCGCAGACCACCCAGGCGCCGCGGGGCGGGGCCGTCTCGGGCTTCAGGTGCGTTCCCGGCAGGCCGGTCAGCCAGGACACCAGCCGGTAGTTCGCCGGCGCGGCGATCGCGAGCGCCAGCTGCTCGCCGAAGCGGGCGAAGGGATTGATGATGTGGTCCGTGTCGAACGAGGCCATGTTCGCCGCGGTGTCGCGGCTCATGGCCCGCGCGAGCACCGGAACGCTCGGCTCGAGCAGCCGCACCGTCATCGCGACGGCGAGGTTGGCCTGGTCGTCGTTGGTCAGCGCGAGCACGCCGCGGCACTGGTCCTTGCGCAGACCGGCCGCCTCGAGATTGTCCGGCAGGCTCGCGTCGGCAGCGAGCGCGAGCGGCACCTGCCGGAAGTCCATCAGGTCCACCTCCTGCGCGCGCGTCTCGTCCACCTCCAGCACGACGAAGCGACGGCCGCGCAGGTCCAGCGCCTTCGCGATCAGCTGGCCGGTCTCGCCGAACCCGCAGATCAGGTAGAACGGCTCGACCAGCGCCTCGACCCTGCGATGGAAGCGGGATTCCACCAGCGTCCTGCGCAGCGCCTTGTCGCGGCCGAGCGAAAGCAGGCTCGCGACCAGGTAGGCCCAGCCGAACACCGACGCGAAGATGATCGCGGTGACCCACAGCCGCTGCCGGTCGGTGAATCCCTGGGGAATCTCGCCGAAGCCGATCGTGCTGGCCGTGTAGGTCATGAAGTAGAAGGCCTGGAACACCGACATGTGCCAGGGCCGGCCCTGCTCGTCCACGCCGGGTATCAGCACCAGGCCGACGATGCCGATCGCGAACACGACGACGAGCAGGATGATCGGCGCGCGCAGGCGCCTGAGCGTCAGCAGCAGCGTGCTGTTCAACTCACCTCCGCATCACGGTCGTCTCGACGATCAGTATCACGATCGAGACGATGTTCGCGAGCAGCGCTCCGGCGGACAGCGAGACGATGCTGACGATCGCGCCCTCGGGAAGCGGTCCCTCGGGCGCGAAGAACCACACGAGCGCCGCGGCACCGAGCTGCAGCACGGCGACCAGGCTCGTGGCGAGGTGCACCGCGCCGATCTGCGTGCGGTCGCCGAACTTCAGCACCGTCGCGATCACGTTGACGACGAAGGCGGCGAAGAACTCCCAGAGGTGGTGGTGTTCCGGATCGGCGGCGTCGCCGTACACGAAGCCGAAGTTCAGCGTCGCCGCCAGCACGATGAAGAAACCGAAGATGACTTTCTCGAGGTTCACCGCTCTGGACTCCCGGCCATGGCCCCGTGCTTTATGCCACAGTCGGGCGCCTGCGTGAACGGCTCCGGGACGCGTCGGTCCCGGGCCGAGTCAGGCGGCGCAGAGCGGCCGGCTCACTCCCAGGCGACGACCCGCCTGTCACCGGCGGATTCCTTCGGCTCCTCGTAGAAGAACCGCCGCTCGCCGAACGCAGGCTCGAGATCGTCCAGCCAGGAGGCCTTGGCGTCGTACCTGGCGAAGAAAGGCTTTCCGACCCACTCCTGCTTGCGGCCGCGCAGGAAACTGAGCACGAAGACCTTCTCGCGGCCGACCTGCTGCGTGCCGAGCACCACCACCTTGCCGGGCGTCGCCGACATGGACGGCCCGCGCACGGTACGACACAGCCCCGAGACCTGCCGGAACGCGCGGCGGAAGATGTCGTGAGCCTCGGCCAGCGGCACCTCGAAGTAGCCCTTCGGTCCGGTGTCCCGCTCGACGAACATGTAGTACGGCACGATCCCGAGCTTGACCTGCTCGCGCCACATGTCGGCCCAGACACGCGACGAGTCGTTGACGTGGCGTATCAGCGGCGCCTGGCTGCGTATCACGGCCCCGGTATCGCGGATCCGCCGGATCGCCTCGCGGACGATCGGCGTCTCGAGCTCGCGGGGATGCGAGAAATGCGCCATCAGTGCGAGGTGGCGTCCGCTCTTGACGACCCGCTCGAACAGTCGCAGCACCGTGTCCGCATCCGGGTCCGAAACGTACTTGTACGGCCAGAACGCGAGCGACTTGGTGCCGATGCGGATGTGTCGCAGGTGCTCATAGGCGGGCTTCAGCAGTGGCTCGATGTACGCGCGCAGGTGCCAGCCGCGCATCACCATCGGATCGCCGCCGGTGAACAGCACGTCCGACACCTCGGTGTGCCGCCTGAGGTACTCGTGGAAGGTCTCGGTCTCGCGCTGCGCGAACTTCAGCCCGTCCATGCCCACGAACTGCGCCCAGCGGAAGCAGTACGTGCAGTAGGCGTGGCAGGTCTGGCCCCGGCTCGGGAAGAACAGCACCGTGTCGCGATACTTGTGCTGCATTCCCGGCAGCGGCTCGCCGTCGAGCCGCGGCACGTTGTGCTGCAGCTGCCCGGCGGGATGCGGGTTGAGCTTCAGGCGGATCTCGTTCGCCGCGGCCTTGATCCGGCTCGACGTCTCCCCGCCTCTGAGCAGCGAGACCATCCGGCCGAGGTCGGCCTGCTCGAGCATGCCCGGCTGCGGAAACGTGAGCTGGAACATCGGGTCGCCCGGAATGTCGTCCCAGTCGATCAGCTCGTCGGTGACGTAGCTGTTGGTGCGGAACGGCAGCACGCTCGCCACGGCCCGCATCGCGAGACGCCGCGACTCCGGCAGCTTCGCGAGCTGGTGGATGTCGTCCATGCTGGTCAGCACGTACGGCGTGTACTTGTTGGTGGACTTTCGCGTCATGGTCATCGGTCTGTTTTTGTACTGTTAAACTCTTGAATACTATGGAAATAGACCCTTCCGGAAGGCAAGAATTCACGCACCGCGTCATGAATTAAATTCATGATTTGAGCGCGGCCGTGCCGTTCGCGGCACCCTCCAAGGCCTGCGGCGACTGGCGGCCCAGCCAGAGGGTCTGCGTCGGATAGGCGAACTCCACCCCGAGCTGCTCGAAGGCCTCGTGGATGCCGAAATTGATCTGCTGCTGCAGGTCCATGTACCGGTTGTAGTCCGGGCTGAGCACGTAGTAGACGATCTCGAAGTCGAGCGAGAACGCGCCGTAGCTCTTGAAGTGGCAGCGATCGAACCGCACGTCCTTCTCGCGCTCGACGACCTTGCGCACGATCGCCGGGACCTGCTCGAGCTTCGCGCGCGGGGTTTCGTAGGTGAGCCCCAGCGAGAACACGATGCGGCGCTCGACCATCCGGCCGTAGTTGCGCAGCCGGCTCGAGAGCAGATCCGCATTCGACATCACGATCTGCTCGCCGGTCAGACTGCGCAGGCGCGTGCTCTTGATACCGACGTATTCGACCGAGCCGAGGAAGTCTCCAACGGCCACGAAATCGCCGATCACGAACGGTTCGTCGAGCGCGATCGAGAGCGACGCGAGCAGGTCGCCGAGCACGTTCTGCACGGCCAGCGCGACTGCGATGCCACCGATGCCGAGACCCGCCACCAGCGCGGTGATGTCCACGCCCAGGTTCTCGAGCGTCAGCAGCAGCACCAGGGCCCAGATCACGACCCGCGAGACGAACCGCAGTATCCCGATCGAGCCCGTCAGGGACCTGCCCTGCTGCAGCGCGAGTTGCCGGCGCCGGTCGAGCAGGCCCGAGGCGGCCGCCGAGGCCCAGACCCCGGCCTGCCAGAACAAGGCGATCGTCATGACCTTGTGAATGACGGTCGCGACCTTGTCCGGAAGCCCGAAGGCGACCATGCCGGCGTAAATGGCCACCACGACCAGGAAGGGCCAGCGGGTTTCGCTGACCGCCTGCAACGGGATCTCGACGAGTTCCTTCTCGGCCGTCTGCGCGTAGCGCCTGTACTGCCTCGCGACGAGCCGGCGCAACAGCACCAGCGCGGCATAGACAGTCAGCGCCACGCCGACCGCGCCGGCCGCATGCAGCAGCCGCTGCTCGCTGAGTCCTTCGAGCAGTCTCTGTGTCCATTCCAGCATCGGGCCCTCCTCGCTCAGCGTCGCAAACGTCGGCGCGGCAGCGGGCCTAGGGATGCCCCGGGAAAATCATCGGGCCCCGCGGTTGCAGGGAGCCGTGCCGATTGCGACGGTTTGTGTGGTGCGCCACGGGATCGGTGGCGCGCGTGAGGGGCCCAGTCTAACCGATCCGGGCGACCGGGAACCTCATGTGGAAGTCCTCGACCCGAAGAGCCGCAATCACCGCGGCAGCACTCAGGTCCGGAAACAACCCGGCGTCGAAACGCCAGCCGAGGAGCCGTCCGGGACGGACCCAGCCGTTCGCCCGCGGCGCGTAGTAGTACTCCTGGCCGCGATAACGCTGCGCCAGCGTGCGCAGGCGCTGCGGCACCACGGCGCCGGGCACCGGCAGGCGCGGCATGCCGCGCAACACCTGCAGTTCGAGTGCGCACAACTGCCGCCCGTCGCTGCTGACACTCACCTGATCGATGGCCGCGGGCGCGGTTCCGTACTGGACCTCGAAGTCCGCCCGGTCCTTCGGAATGCCCCAGTTGCGACGGCCATTCGCCACGCTCTCCCAGGTCGACACGAGGATGCGGCTGATCGTGAAATGCCGCCGCCGGTCGCCGAACGGGAACGCGCCCGGGATGAACAGCAGTTCGCGGTAGGGACCGCAGGGCGAAGACAGGTAGTCAACGAACATCAGCAGCGAGGCGAGCGCGCGGCCGCGGCCGACCAGCTCCCGCGGCAGGAAGGCATCGCGGGCCGGCGAGGCAGCCGGCAGCTTCAGCGCCACGATCCAGCCCCGGCCCTGCAGGTCCCAGGGCGCCGGATGCCGCGGCACGTCAGGCAGGATTTCGTCCGGCTGCAGCATCAGATCAGCGCCGGCGTCGAGGCCAGCAGCAGCTGCGCCGCGTAGTACAGCGGCAGGCCCCAGGCGCGGTTCGCAAATTCATGGCGCAGGAACCGGTCTCGAGCCACGGAGACGTCGGACGCGGTGAACGCCAGCGCGCCGGCTGCAACGTAGGGCGGACCGCCCGCCGCCGTCACGCCGCAGGCCAGCACGGACATCACCGCGATCACGAAGAGATACGCGCGCACCGGCCAGACCATGTCCGCAGGCAGCGACGGACCCAGCCAGCGCAGCACCACGAATACGACCAGCGCGAGCAGGGCTGCACCGATCGCGAGGCCATGCCAGGCGAGCGGCTGCGTGATGAAACCCGCCGCGTAGGCAAGGTGCCCGAGCAGGAAGGCGAGCACGCCCGCCCGGAACACCGCCGGTCGGTTGCGCGGAATCAGCAGCAGGTCGCCCGCGAGACACAGGATCAGCGCGACCAGGATCCACCGGCCGTAGCCCGACTGCGTCGCCCCGGATGCGAGCGCCATCCAGATGAACGACAGCGAGGCGACCGGCTTGGCGATCCAGATGCCGCGCCCGGACTCACGCCGCTCCGCGAGCAGCAGACCGGCCACGGCCACGCCGCAGACTGCGATCGGTGCGAACGCAGGCACGTGCCTACCCTTTCGCGGGATCAGGTCCGGGCTGCCGGTATTCCTCGTAACGAGGCTCCCACATCGCGCTGCGGACCTGCGCGACCAGCCCGGCCGGCGGCGGTGCGGTCACGTCCGCGCCACCGGCTGCCGAGACCACCGCGGCGGCCACCGCGGCAGACACCTCCCTGAGCCTCGAGACCGCAGGAAACAGCATGCCGCTCGCGAGCTCCGCATCGTTCACCATGCCGGCAAGCGTGAAGGCTGCTGCGGTCAGCATCTCGTCGGTGATCTCGCGGATCCCGCCGAGCAACGCGCCGAGTCCCACGCCCGGGAAGATCAGCACGTTGTTTCCCTGGCCGATGTGGATCTGCCGTCCGCCCTGGTCCACCGGCGGAAACGGGCTGCCGGTCGCCACCAACGCACGTCCGTCCGTCCAGCGCAGCACGTCGGCCGGCAGCGCCTCGGTCAGGTCCGACGGGTTCGAGAACGGCAGCACGACCGGGCGCTCGCAGTGCCGGGCCATTTCGCGCACGATCTGCTCGTCGAAGCAGCCGGGCTGGCCCGAGGTGCCGATCAGCACGGTCGGCCGCATCGCGGCGACGACCGCCTGCAGTCCGCGCTCGCTTCCCGCCCCGAGCCCGCAACGCTCGGCCTGCGCGGCGGGCCAGGCCAGTTCGCGCTTGTATGCCTCGCGCATGTCCTGGTCGTCGACCAGCAGTCCCCGGCTGTCGAGTGCCGCCACGCGGCTTCGCACCTCGTCCTCGTCCAGCCCTTCGAGCCGCATTGCGGCCTTGATCTGCCGGGCGATGCCCAGGCCAGCCGCGCCCGCACCGTGAATCACCACGCGCTCGTCGGCGAGCCGGCGGCCGGTGAGCCGGGTCGAGGAGATCATTCCGGCCAGCGCCACCGCTCCGGTACCCTGGATGTCGTCGTTGAACGACGGCAGCCGCGCGCGATACCGGTCCGCCACGCTCAACGCGATGTCCTTGCGCAGATCCTCCCACTGCAGCAGCGCATCCGGGAACACCTCGGCCACCGCAGAGACGAACTCCTCGATGAACTCGTCGTATTCCGCCCCGCGCAGCCGGCGGTCCCGCCAGCCCACGTACATGTCGTCGTAGATCAGGCGCTGGTTGTCGGTGCCGACGTCGAGACTGATCGGCAGCGTGACCGACGGGGGAATGCCGGCGGCAACCGTGTACAGCGAGAGCTTGCCGACGCAGATGGCCATCCCGCCTGCGCCCTGGTCGCCGATGCCGAGGATCGACTCGTTGTCGGTGACGACGATCAGGCGGACCGGGCAGTCCCCGAGCCCGTTGCGCAGCACCTGCGCCATCCGGCCGCGGTTCGCGGGCGTCAACCAGATCCCGCGTCCACGGCGGAACACGTGACTGAAGCTGCGCGTCGCCTCCGCCACGGTCGGCGTGTAGACGATCGGCATGAGTTCCTCGAGACGATCCGTGAGCACGCGGTAGTAGAGGTGCTCGTTGCGATCCTGCATCGCCGAGAGCTCGAGGTACTTCTCCATCGGCGTGACGAGCTTGTCGAGCGCCGCGAGCACGCGCATCTCCTGCGTCTGCATCGACAGCTGCCGCGACGGCAGCAGCCCGGTCAGGCCGAAGCGCTCGCGCTCGTCGGCAGTGAACGCAGTGCCCTTGTTGACCAACGGGTCGCGAATCAGGTCGCGGCCCGTCTTGCTGACCACGACCGGTTCCGACTGGTCGGGCCAGGGAGTTCGGATGTTGATGTCTGTCATGGCCGCAAGCATGAGCCATGCTCCGGACTCTTGCCACACCGTGATTTCCGCGGAGCCCCGCAGCCGGATACATTACCGGGGTGGACCATGCCCGCTCCTACTATGCCGCAACGGCGAATCCGGCCCCCGACCGACCGCCGCTCGAGGAGGACCTGCGCGCCGACGTCTGCATCATCGGCGGCGGAATCGCCGGCTGCTCGGCGGCGCTCGAGCTCGCCGAACGCGGCTACCAGGTCGTGCTGCTCGAGGCCCGGCGCGTGGGCTGGGGAGGCTCGGGCCGCAGTGGCGGACAGGCGATCTTCGGCTTCGGAACCGAACAGGCGAGCATCGTACGGCTGGTCGGCCTCGAGCAGGCGCGGCGCATGTGGGAGGTCTCGGTAGAGGCGCTTGATCTGCTGCGAACGCGGGTCGCCCGGCACGCGATCGACTGCGACCTGCACTGGGGCCATCTGCATGCCGCACTGAAGCCGCGGCAGCGCGACGACCTGCTCGACCTGAAACAGGAACTCGAGCAGGTCTATGGCTACGGCGCGCTGCAGTTCATGGAACGGGACGAAGTGGAGGCGCTGCTCGCGACGCAGCGCTATTGCGCCGGACTCTTCGACCCGGGAAGCGGTCACCTGCACCCGCTCAACTACACGCTCGGGCTCGCGCGCGCCGCGGAAGCGGCCGGTGTGCGCATCTACGAGTCCACGCCCGTCACGGCGCTGCGCCAGGGTGATCCGCTGCGCATCGAGACCGCACGAGGCACAGTGACGGCTTCGTACGCGGTAGCAGGCCGCGGCGGATACCTGGACGACCTCAGGCTGAAGTCCGACTGGCGGGTGATGCCGGTGGGCACCTACGTGGTCGCGACGGAGCCGCTCGGCGAGGAGCGGATCCGCGCGCTGATCCGCCGCAACGTGGCCGTCGCGGACGTCAACTTCGTGCTCGACTATTTCCGGCGTTCCGCGGACCACCGGCTGCTGTTCGGCGGACGCGTCAGCTACTCGGGCATCGACGCGCTGAACACGGGACGCGCGACGCGCGCCCGCATGGTCAAGGTGTTCCCGCAACTGGCCGACGTCAGGATCGACTACGCCTGGGGCGGTTTCGTGGACATCACGATGAACCGGGCACCGGACTTCGGCCGGCTGGGCAGCAACGTCTACTACCTGCAGGGCTTCTCGGGGCACGGCATCGCGATGGCCGGGATGGCGGGTCGGCTGGCCGCGGAGGCAGTGGCCGGGCAGGCCGGGCGATTCGACATGTTCAGCCGTATTCCCCACCAGCCGTTCCCGGGGGGGCGGGCCCTGCGAACGCCGGCGCTGGTGCTCGCGATGCTGTGGTTCCGGCTCAAGGACCTGTTGTGATCCTCGAGCTCAGGGCCGGACCGGGCGCAATGAAACGCCTGCGCGAGCAGGGACTGACGCCGCGCGACATCGCCTGCATTCCAGCGGCCGCAGGCGGACCGAAGGGACTGGCGCTGGTGCCGCTCGACAAGCTGCTGTACCAGGAGTGGCTGCGCGATGCGCCGCGGGTCGAGCTGATCGGCGCTTCGGTCGGCGCCTGGCGAATGGCCGCGCTCGCGCAGAGCGATCCGCCCGCCGCGCTCGACCGGCTGGTGCGGTGCTACGTGCACGATCAGCGTTACACGTCGAAGCCCGGTCCCGGCGAGGTTGCGGCGGCGTGCCGCCGGATCGCGGCCGCGGTGCTCGACGGTGGTCCGCTCGAGCTGCGCGAAGGGGTGACTCTCACGGTCGTGACGTCCCGTGCCCGTGGGGCGCTCGCGAACGAGGAATCGAAGCTCGCGTTCGGGCGGGCCGTGCTGAGCAACGCGGTGTCGCGCAGCCGGCTCGCGACCCACCTGCAGCGCGTGTGCTTCCAGGCCGGCGAGCCGTCGTTCCTGCGCGAGCCGTTCGACGAGTTCGACCTGGTCCGCGTGCCGCTGCGGCCCGGCAACGAGGAGGATGCGCTGCTCGCCTCGGGAACGATCCCGCTGGTGTGCACGCCGGTGCGGGACATCCCCGGCGCGCCGCCCGGCAACTACTGGGACGGGGCCCTGGTGGACTACCACCTGCTGCTGCCGTATCCGCGGCTCGCAGAAGCGGGCCGGCCGGGCATCGTGCTGTATCCGCACTTCAACGACTTCGTCACGCCCGGCTGGCTGGACAAGCACCTGCCCTGGCGGCGATCGGCCCGCGGACACCCCTGGCTCGACGACGTGCTGCTCGTCGCGCCGTCGCGAGCGTTTCTCGCCACGCTGCCGAACGGCAAGCTGCCGGATCGCCAGGACTTCTACCGCTACGGGCAGGACCACGCGGCCCGCGAACGCGACTGGGAGCACGCGATCGGCGAGTGCGGCCGCTTCGCCGAGGCCGTGCTGCGCTGGCTGGAGCGGCCCGACCCGGCGCAGGTCAGGGCGATCTAGCGGGCTGCGGTCCACCCGCCCGCACGCTACGCCTGTCGCGCAGCGTCACGAATTCCTCCGCAGCCGTCGGGTGAACCGCGACCGTGGCATCGAACTGCGCTTTGGTGAGGCCCGCCTTCACGGCGATCGCGATGCCCTGGATGATCTCGGGCGCGTCGATACCCACCATGTGCGCGCCCAGCACGCGCTGGCTCGCGGCGTCGACGACCAGCTTCATCATGCTGCGCTCGTTGCGCCCCGAGAGCGTGTACTTGAGCGGCCGGAAGGACGTCCGGTAGACGTCCACTTCGGGATGCACGGCAAGCGCCTCGGCCTCGGTGAGTCCGACGCAGCCCACCGGCGGCTGGCTGAACACCGCGTGCGCGACGCAGCCGTGGTCCATCGCCACCGCCGTGCCGCCGAACAACGTCTGGGCCACCGCGGCGCCCTCGCGGATCGCGACCGGCGTCAGCGCGATGCGATCCGTCACGTCGCCGGCCGCATAGATGCTCGGCACGCTCGAGCAGGAGTACTCGTCCACGACGATGGCGCCGCGCGAATCGAGCGCCACGCCGGCGGCCTCGAGGCCGAGGTCTCGGGTGTTCGGCGAGCGCCCGGTCGCGTAGAGCACCGCGTCCACCTCGACAGCGGACTGCACGCCGGCCGACTGCAGAGCGGCCTCGAGCGTCCCGTCCGGCCTGCGCGACACCTGCCGCACGTCGCAGTCGAGGCGAATCTCGATTCCCTTGCGCACGAGTTCGTCGTGCACGTGCTGGCGTACGTCGTCATCGAAGCCGCGCAGCACCTGCTGGCCCCGGTAGGCGACGCCGACCCGCGATCCCAAGCCGTGGAATATTCCCGCGAACTCCATCGCGATGTAGCCGCCGCCGACGACCAGTACGCGGCTGGGCAGCTCCCGCAGCTCGAGAGCCTCGTTCGAGGTCATGCAGTGCTCGATGCCCGGAATCGCCGGCAGCACGGGCCAGCCGCCGGTCGCGACGAGAATGTGCGCCGAGCGGTAGCTGCGCCCGTCGACCTCGATCGTGTGCGGGTCGCGGAGCTTCGCACGGCCTTCGATCAGCGAAACGCCGGCCGCCTTGAGCAGCGTCCGGTAGACGTCCTCGAGGCGGGCGATCTCCCGGTCCTTGTTGGCGATCAGCACGGGCCACGAGAAGCCCGGCTCGCCGGTCCAGCCATAGGCTGAGGCGTCTTCGAAATCTTCCCGGTAATGCGCCGCATAGACCAGCAGCTTCTTCGGGACGCAGCCGCGGATCACGCAGGTGCCGCCGGGCCGGTAACTCTCGGCGATCGCCACGCGTGCACCGAGGCCAGCCGCGACCCTCGCGGCACGCACGCCGGCCGAGCCCGCGCCGATCACGAACAGGTCGTACTCGAAGGCGTTCACGGTCATACCCGTCCCTCGCGCAGCCATCGCCGGCCCCGAATCCTACGCGATCCGCGGGGCCACCGGAGTCGCCAACGGCCTGAACCGGTTATCATTCCTCGAGGAAACCACCCGCGCTCACGGCTCCCGATGGCACTCTCCACCCATGCCCGCGTCACGCTGGTACGACACGCTGCGAGCCTCTCGAGCGCAGTCTCGCGCATCGAGGCCGAGGTCGACATGTCGGCCAGCGCCGGGTTGCGCCTGCGCTACCGCGTCGAGGGGACCCTCGAGCGCGTATCGGTTCCGGCCCGCCAGCATGGCGCGAGGCGCGAGGATCTCTGGCAGCACACCTGTTTCGAGGCGTTCCTCTCCGTCCAGGAGTCGCCGGCCTACTGCGAGTTCAATTTCTCGCCTTCGACCGAATGGGCCGCCTGGGGCTTCGCCTCCTACCGTAGCGGCCGCTCGGAGCTGGCGTGCCCGACGGCTCCACCGATCCGGGTGGAGCGCAGCCCTAACCACCTGCTGCTCGAGGCGGAGATCGACGCCCTGGTACTCGGCCGGCTGCCGGGGCGCGGACCGCTGGCGCTGGGCCTGTCGGCCGTGATCGAGGAACTGGACGGACGGCTCAGCTACTGGGCGCTGGCGCATCCCGCCTCGCAGCCGGACTTCCACGATCCGGAAGGTTTCGTGCTCGACGTGCCGCGTCCGGCGGACGCGAGCGGCGCGAGCCGGAGGGTGTGACGGCGATGAAATTCGGCATCGACAGGCTCATCGACGACCCAGGTCTTCTCGCGCCGCTCGAGGGACGTCGTGTCGCGCTGCTGGCGCATCCCGCCTCGACGACGGCGGATCTCACGCATTCGCTCGATGCGCTGGCGTCACGGACCGGACTGCGGCTCAGCGCGGCCTTCGGGCCGCAACACGGACTGCGTGGCGAGAAACAGGACAACATGATCGAGTCCGGCGACTTCACGGACGCCGCGCTCGGCATCCCGGTATTCAGCCTGTACGGCGAAGTGCGTCGGCCCACCGCGGCGATGATGCAGCACTTCGACGTGCTGCTCGTGGACCTGCAGGACCTCGGCTGCCGCATCTACACGTTCATCACCACGCTGCGCTACGTGCTCGAAGAGGCGGCACGCCACGGCAAGTCTGTCTGGGTGCTGGACCGCCCGAATCCGATCGGCCGGGAGGTGGAGGGCCTGCGGCTCGCGCCGGGCTGGGAGAGCTTCGTCGGAGCGGGCCGCCTGCCGATGCGGCACGGGCTGACGCTGGGAGAGCTCGGGCAGTGGTTCATCGCGGAACTGGATCTCGACCTCGAGTACCGCGTCGTGACGATGACCGGCTGGCAACCGGCGACCGGGCCCGGCTACGGCTGGCCGCTCGGCGCGCGCGCCTGGATCAATCCCAGCCCCAACGCACCGAACCTGTGGATGGCCCGCTGTTATCCGGGTACGGTCATGCTCGAGGGAACCACGCTGTCGGAGGGGCGCGGCACCACCCGCCCGCTGGAACTGTTCGGCGCACCGGATCTCGACGTTCCGGCGCTGCTGCGGGAGATGCACCGGCTCGCGCCCGCGTGGCTGGCCGGCTGCAGGCTGCGGCCCTGCTGGTTCGAGCCGACGTTCCACAAGCACTCGGGCCAGCTTTGCGCCGGGCTGCAGATCCACGTCGAGGACACGGGCTACGACCCGCTCGCGTTCCGGCCCTGGCGCCTGCAGGCGCTCGCCTTCAAGGCGCTGCGCCGGCTGCGCCCGGACTACGAGCTCTGGCGCGACTTTCCCTACGAGTACGAGCACGGGCGCCTCGCGATCGACCTGATCAACGGCAGCGAGCAGCTGCGGGCCTGGGTCGACGACGAGCACGCACTCCCCGGCGACCTCGATGCGGCCGCACAGCGCGACGAGCGGTCCTGGGAGCAGGAGCGGGACGCGTTCCTGCTCTATCGGTAGCGCCCGAGGGAGCATCGCCCGGTGCCCGAATCCGGAAAGATCCTGGACCTGCTGGTGGTCGGCGGCGGCATCAACGGAGCCGGCGTCGCGCGTGACGCGGCGGGCCGCGGCCTCGACGTGCTGCTCTGCGAGCAGCACGACCTCGCCTCGCACACGTCCTCCTCCAGCACCAAGCTGATCCACGGCGGGCTGCGCTACCTCGAGTACTACGATTTCGGCCTGGTGCGAAAGTCGCTGCGGGAGCGCGAGATCGTCCTCAGCGCAGCACCGCACATCGTCTGGCCGCTTCGCTTCGTGCTGCCGCACGACCGCCACCTGCGCCCTGCGTGGATGATCCGCGCCGGGCTGCTGCTGTACGACCACCTCGCCGCGCGCAGGATATTGCCGGGCTCTGAGGCCGTGGACCTGCGCCGCCACCCGGCCGGAGAGCCGCTCGAGCAGCGCTACCGCCGGGGGTTCATCTACTCCGATGCCTGGGTCGACGACGCCCGGCTGGTGGTGCTGACGGCGATGGACGCGCGGGAGCACGGCGCGGAAATCCTCACCCGCACGCCCTGCATCGCGCTGGAGCGCGAGCGTGATCACTGGCTCGCAACGCTTGCGCCTCATGGAAAGCCGCAGTTCAGCGTCCGGGCACGGGCGGTCGTCAACGCCGCGGGACCCTGGGTGGCCCGCTTCGTCGACGAGGCGGCAGGGCTGAAAGCCGCCCACCACCCCCGGTTGATCAAGGGCAGCCACATCGTCGTGCCGCGGCTCTTTCAGCACGAGTTTGCCTACATCTTCCAGGCGCCCGACGGCCGGGTCGTGTTTGCGATTCCCTACGAGCGGGACTTCACGCTGATCGGCACGACGGAGCGCGACTACTCGGGAGATCCCGCGACGCCGGCGATCGACGAAGACGAGATCGACTACCTGCTCGGAATGGCCAACCACTACTTCCGGCGCGACCTCTCGCGCAGCGACGTGGCCTGGACCTTCGCGGCGCTCCGGCCGCTGCTCGCGAAATCCACCGACGACCCGAAGAGCGTCACCCGCGACTACGTGCTCGAGCTCGAGCAGCGCGAGCCGCCGCTGCTGTCGGTTTACGGTGGCAAGATCACGACCTATCGCAAGCTGGCCGAGGACGTGGTTGACCGGCTCTCGCCGCTGCTCGGTGCCCGCGCTGCCCACTGGACCGCCACGGCGGCACTGCCTGGCGGCGACATGCCGCAATCCGACTTCGAAGCCTTCCACGCCGGACTCGAGCGGCGCTACCCGTGGCTTCCAGCCGCACTGCGACTGCGATATGCCCGCGCCTACGGGACGCGCATCGAGCGCCTGCTCGGCGGCGCCGACGGGCTCGCGGCGCTCGGCGACGAGATCCTGCCCGGCCTGTACCAGCGCGAGGTCGACTACCTGAGAGGCGAGGAGTTCGCGACCAGCGCCGAGGACATGCTCTGGCGCCGCAGCCGGCTGGGCCTGCACCTCCCGGCCGGGAGCGAGGCCCGGCTCGACGGCTGGCTCGCCGCACATCCCGCGACGCCGCAGCTGTAGTACGCTTCGGGTTCAGATGAGGTCCGTGAGCGCGCCATTCATCCTGGCACTCGACCAGGGCACGACCAGTTCCCGTTCGATCCTGTTCGACCACGACGGAGGGATCGTCGCCACGGCGCAGCGCGAGTTCAGGCAGCACTTCCCCCGCTCCGGCTGGGTCGAGCACGACGCGGAGGAAATCTGGGCGACCCAGGCCGCGACGATCGCCGAGGTCCTGGCGCGGGCCCGGGCCTCGGCCTCCGATCTCGCGGCCGTCGGCATCACGAACCAGCGCGAAACGACCGTGCTGTGGGACCGGCGTTCCGGACGGCCGGTCGCGCCGGCCATCGTGTGGCAGGACCGGCGCACGGCCGACAAGTGCGCGAGGCTCCGTGCCGCGGGCCACGAACCGGAGATCGCCCGTCGCACCGGGCTGCTGTTCGATCCCTATTTCTCGGGAACCAAGCTCGCCTGGCTGCTCGAGCGCGATCCGGATCTCAGGCGCCGCGCCGAGCATGGCGAGCTCGCCTTCGGCACCATCGACAGCTGGCTGGCGTGGAAGCTCTCGGGCGGAACGCAGCACATCACGGATGCGACCAACGCGAGCCGCACGCTGCTGCTGAACCTGGAGAGCGGCGAGTGGGACGAGTATGCGCTCGGGCTGCTCGACATACCGCGCGCCGTGCTGCCGAGGATCCTGCCTTCATCGATCCCCGGCAACCAGGCGGTCGCGATCGTCGGCGACCGGGAGGTGCCGCTCGCGGGCATCGCAGGCGATCAGCACGCTGCACTGTTCGGGCAGGCCTGCTTCACGCCCGGCATGGCGAAGAACACCTACGGCACCGGCTGCTTCGTGCTGATGAACACGGGCGACACACCGCAGCATTCGGCGAACCGGCTGCTGACGACCGTCGCCTGGCACGCGGGTGAACGCCAGTTCGCGCTCGAGGGTGCGGTGTTCATCGGCGGCGCCGTCGTGCAGTGGCTGCGCGACGGCCTGGGCTTCATCGAGAGCTCGGCCGACGTCGAGGCGCTCGCGGCCAGCGTGCCGGATTCCGGCGGCGTCTATCTGGTGCCGGCGTTTACCGGGCTGGGTAGCCCCCACTGGGACGCGTATGCGCGCGGCACGATGCTCGGGCTGTCGCGCGGCACGACCAAGGCGCACATTGCGCGCGCAGCGCTCGAGTCGATCGCGTTTCAGAGCGCAGAAGTGCTGGCGGCCATGCAGCGTGACGCAGGACGCCCGCTTCTCGAGCTGCGAGTGGACGGAGGCGCGACCTCGAACGACCTGATGATGCAGTTCCAGGCCGACCTGCTGGGAGTGCCGGTCGTGCGGCCGAAGGTCACCGAGACGACGGCGCTCGGCGCGGCGTATCTCGCCGGGCTGGCCGTCGGCTTCTGGGACTCGACGGACGAGGTGGCGGCCAACTGGCAGGTAGACCGGCGTTTCGAGCCGACGATCGCGCGCGAGGACGCGGACGCACGCCTGCGCCAGTGGTCCAGGGCCGTCGAGCGCTCGCGCAGCTGGCACGAGGACGGTTGAGGATCGACCGTGGGACCCGCCATCGCCATCGCGACACCCGTCTTCTTCCTGCTGATCGCGGTCGAGTACCTCGTGGGTCGGGTGCGGGGCCGCAGCAACTACCGGGTCAACGACGCGGTCAACAGCCTGAGTCTCGGGGTGCTGAGCCAGGTGGTAAACCTGTTCACGCGCCTGCTGCGTATCGGCATCTATGCGCTCGCCTATACCTGGCTCGCAGTCTGGGAACTTCCCGCGGACCAGTGGTGGGTCTGGGTGCTCGGAATCGTCGCGTACGACTTCTGCTACTACTGGAACCACCGCCTCGGGCACGAGAGCGCGATCTTCTGGGCCGCGCACGTCGTGCACCACCAGAGCCAGGAGTACAACCTGACGACGGCGCTGCGGCAGACGAGTTCCGGCGTACTGCTCGGCTGGATCTTCTACCTGCCGATGGCGATCGTCGGATTCCCGGTCGAGGTGTTCGCGGTGGCCGCCGTGATCGACCTGCTCTACCAGTACTGGATCCACACCGAGCAGGTCGGCAAGCTCGGCTGGTTCGATCGATGGTTCGCCTCGCCCTCGAACCACCGAGTGCACCACGCGATCAACGACCGCTACATCGACCGCAACTACGGCGGGATCTTCATGATCTGGGACCGGCTGTTCGGCAGTTTCGTCGAGGAAGACGAGAAGTGCGTCTACGGTACGCGCGCGCCGCTGAACTCCTGGGACCCGATCTGGGCCAACCTCGAGGTGTATGCCGACCTGGCGCGCAGGTCGTGGCAGGCACCGCGCTGGCGGGACAAGCTGCTGGTCTGGCTCAAGCCTCCCGGTTGGCAACCGGCAGCGGCCGTTGGCGGGGCGACGACGAAGGCGCCCTTCCGCCCCGAGCGGATCGAGCGTTACGACCCGCCGATGGGGCGCGCCGAGCGCTGGCACGCCTCGCTGAATCTGGTCGCCGCGATCCTGGTCATGACCCCGCTGTTGTGGTTCGAGGCCAGCCTGCCGAGGGTGCAGCTCGCCGCCTGGTCGGCCCTGGTCGTCGTGATGCTCTGGACCACCGGCGCGGTGATGCAGGGACGACTGCGCATACCCGCGGCGCTCGCGATCGAGGCGGCGGCGCTGGCGCTGGTGCTGGCCTGGCAGCCGCCGGGCCCGCTGGCCTGAGCGGCGGCGGCCGGTGCCGGCGCGCGCGCTGCTGCTGGCCGGGACACTCTGCGCGTGTCGGCTTGCCGTCGCTGGAACACCGATGCCGGTGATCGTGGACGAGCCGGGAGTACAGACCGTCGTCGAGCGGGCGCGAGCGGAGTTTCTCGCCCAGCAGGACTTCGACAGGCTGCAGGTGACAGTGCTGGTCGAGCAGCGACCCGGCCGCTGGTTGCGCGGCGCCGTGGAGGGACAGCGCCTCGCGTATCCCGCGAGCTGCGTGAAGCTCGCGTTCCTGGTCGGCGCCGTGCACTGGTGCGCCGCCCGGGACCGCGCGCCGGACTGCCTGGACGATTCGGTGCGGCCGATGATCGTGGAATCCGACAACGTCGCAGCCGGCGTCGTCGTGGACACGATCACCGGGGCGCCGAACGCGGCCGTCGAAGGGACCGATGCCGACGCATGGCTCGAGCGGCGCGCCTACATCGAGCGCGTGCTCGAACGCGCCGGCCTGCTGGATGAACAGCGACTGCTGACGAAGACCTACCCGAGCAATTCCGGCGACGAGCCCACCGGTCTCGAAAAGCTCGCGCTGGAGCGCCATGGTCGCAACGCGATGTCGGCGGATGCCGCGGCAAGGCTGATGCTGGCCGTCGCCAGCGGCGCGATCGAGCCGCAGGCGACGCTGTACATGCGCTCGCTGCTTCGCCGGCCTTCTTTTTCGGGCCACAGCAGCCTAGGCGGCGGACTGCCGCCGGGCTCGCTGCACCTGAACAAGATCGGCAATGCCTATGACACGCTCGAGGACGTCATGTACGCAGAGCTGCCGAACGGCCGCCGGCTCGTGATCGCCGCCTTCTCGAACGGCTGGAACCAGGCCGAGGACGAGCCCTGGGACGTCGCCCGGCTCGGCCGGTTCACGGAGCTCGTGATCGCAGGACTCGGGCTCGACGGCGGCCTCGAGCCCGCGAGCTACCTGCGGGCCGTCGAGCTCACTGCAGACGAGCGAGTCGGCGGCTGGGAACCCCGCAGGAGCCGGGGAAGTTTCTCCGCTGCGGGGCACCTGCTGTCGGACGCCGATGCCGGAACCGAGCTGAACTGGCGGCTGCCTGCGGCGCGGCCGGGACGCTACGAGATCTCGACCTGGTACCCGGCGACGGCCGGCGCCACCGCATCGGCGCAGTTCGACATCGAGCTTCCCGGCAGCCGCGAAACCGTGTCACTGGACCAGCGGATCTGGGGGTCGCGCTGGATCAAGCTCGGCGACTTCGAGTTGCCACCCGGCGGCGCCCGCGTCCGACTGACGGCCCGATCACCGGGCCGGCTGGTCGCCGACACCTTGCGCGTGAGGGCCTGGCCTCAGCAGGCGGCCGCGCCTGGACCTTGACTCCGACCTGCGGAGCGCTCGATCGAGCCCTCGCTGGAGAAGAGATCCCTCCGTCAGGACCTCGCGTTCGCTCAGCTTGCCGAGCACACTGCGCCAGAGTCGCACGATGGCCGGATACCGGAAATCCACCGGGTGCAGCGCGACCCTGAGCACGGGCGCATCGTGCCGCAACGCGAGCAGTGCCTGGTTCCAGGCGCGGGACAGAGCCCGCCGGCCGCAGTCGCGCGTGCTGACCACCAGGCTGGGCGCCTGGATGACCCGATCGCTCTTCAGATGGCAGATCGCGGTGCGGGTGGAGTAGTACTGGAACGGCAGGCTCTCGAGTGCCTCCACGGTACCCTGGCTCATCAGCCAGGCTGGCGCGACGAAACCGCTCGGCGACCAGCCCGCCGAGCGCAGTACCGCAAGACCCTTTAGGATGCGCGTCCGCGCCGTGCTGGTATCGAGCCGCGAGAACTCGCCCTCCCCTGCCGTGCAGACACGCCGCTCGAGCCAGTCGCGAACACCGGTACCCGCCGCGGC
Organism: uncultured Steroidobacteraceae bacterium; assembly: GCA_964553405.1. Taxonomy (GTDB): domain Bacteria; phylum Pseudomonadota; class Gammaproteobacteria; order Steroidobacterales; family Steroidobacteraceae; genus DATIRA01. The sequence continues at coordinate 21,724 of CAZKLS010000011.1, read as the reverse complement.
GGTGTCCCGGTGCGTGAAACCGTGCAGCACGACCTCGTCGCCGATGCTCACTCGCGAGCGCATGAAGTCGAGGAAATCGTGCTCGCGGTCCGCCCAGCTCAATCCGTGATAATGCGGTACCACGAGCAGCGAGACCGGACCGACGCATTGCTGTGCAAGGAAGTCCAGCGCGCGCCTGCAGTCCTCGAGCTTGGCCGGCGCGACGTCGTGCAGCGATACGCATAGCCGCGGTCGCTCGGTACCCATGCGTGACACTCCCTCGGTCCGCGGGCTCATCATCTGCTGCAGCCCGATGTCGCCTGCGACACGCCGGATGGCTCGCGAGCACGCTCCATGAGGTCGGCGCACGCCGCCCCGCCGCCTGGCGTCGCCGTCGCGCTGCCCGGCTCCCCGGCGGGCTGCGCCAGCGCGAGCCCCTCGACGAACTGGCGCGTGGCCGCCGCCCAGCTGTATCTAAGCGCGTGTTCGCGGCAGGCGGCCGGGTCGAGTTCCAGTGCCGCCAGCGCCGCGGCGCGCAGGTCGGTTCCCAGCACGCCGGTAACGCCGTCCGCCACGACGTCCACCGGCCCGGTCACCGGGTAAGCGGCGACGGGCACACCACAGGCCATCGCCTCGAGCAGCACGAGGCCGAAGGTGTCGGTCCGGCTCGGGAACACGAACACGTCCGCTGCGGCGACATGGCTGGCGAGGTCCTCGCCATAGCGATAACCCGCAAACACGGCCGACGGATAGCGTGCACGCAACCGGGCGGCCGCCGGCCCGTCGCCCACGACCAGCTTCGTGCCCGGCAGCTCGAGCCGCAGGAAATCCTCGACGCTCTTCTCGACCGCGACCCGCCCGAAGTAGATCCAGATCGGGCGCGGCAGCTCGAGAAAGTCTTTTCCGCGCGGCCGGAACAGCTCGGTATCGACACCGCGGCTCCAGATCGCGAGGTTCTGAAAGCCTCGCGACTCCAGGTTGTGCGCCAGCGACGGCGTCGCGACCAGCGTATGGACCGCCCTAGAGTGGAAACGCCTGACGAGTCGGTACCCCAGCGACAGCGGTATCGGGAAGCGTGCGCGCACGTATTCCGGAAAGCGGGTGTGATAGGACGTCGTGAACGGCCGACCGCGCCGCAGGCACCAGCGTCGTGCCGCGTAGCCCAGCGGCCCCTCGGTCGCGATGTGCACGGCATCCGGCTGGTGCCGATCGAGCTCCCGGTGCACTGTGCGGCCCGGCCACAACGACAGCCGGATCTCGGGATACGTGGGCAGCGGAACCGTGCGCCGTCCCTCCGGCGTCACCAGCCGCACGTCGTGACCGGCAGACGCGAGTTCCTCTGCGGTGCGCGACAGCGTCCGCACGACCCCGTTCGTCTGCGGAAGCCAGGCGTCGGTGACCAGCACGATCCTCATGCAGCACGACCGGTCGCAGCAGCGTCGCCGATCAGCGGCACTTCGACTGCGCCGTCGAGCACGGCGGCAGTCTCCGTCCAGCGCAGCAGGCTCAGTCTTCCCTGGAAGTCCTCGACCAGCGACGTGCAACTCTCCACCCAGTCGCCGTCGTTGCAGTACAGCACGCCGTCGATCTCGGAAATCTCCGCGCGATGGATGTGCCCGCAGATGATCCCGTCGACTCCGCGCCGGCGTGCCTCCGTGGCGACCGCGCGCTCGAAGTTCGCGATGTACTTGACCGCGTTCTTGACCTTGTGTTTCAGGAACGCCGCCACCGACCAGTACGGGTAGCCCAGTTGCTGGCGAAGAGCGTTCAGGTACCGGTTCAGGCGCAGTACCGCGGCGTAGGCACGATTGCCCAGCGACTCGAGGAACGGACTCGCCCGGACCACGCCATCGAACTCGTCGCCGTGCAGGACCAGGAACCGGCGTCCGTCGCTCGTCTGGTGAATCGCCTGCCTGCGGACCTCGACATTGCCGAGCACCAGGCCGTCGTGATCACGAAAGCTCCGGTCGTGGTTGCCCGGGACGTAGACCACGCGGGTTCCGTGCTTGGCCTTGCCGAGGATTGTGCGCAGCACGTCGTTGTGGGCCTGCGGCCAGTAGAAGGACCGCCGTAGCGCCCACAGGTCGACGATGTCACCGACCAGGTACAGTCGCTCGCATTCGACTCTTCGCAGGAAGTCGAGCAGGAAGTCCGCGCGGCAACCCTTGAAGCCGAGGTGGACGTCCGAGATAAACACGGTTCGCAAGCGCAGCTTTGGCTTCTGCGACGGCAGCGGGGTCATGGCGGGGCTTCCCCGTTCTCGGGACACGGGGTGAGCGTCGACCGATCAGGTTACCGACGCATGACCGAGCGAAGAAATCTCCATGACATTCAGCAAGCTGGGACGAGAATCTCGAAAACGACGCTGGAATGACCGTCGTTGCGCGCCACGAAATCGTCACATTCGAGAACTAGGCTTGTGGGTCGCCCTCGACGCGAAGCCTCATGACCGCAGACCGCCTGCTCGAACGCAGTCTCGTCGCCACCCGCCAGCTGCGGGAGCGGGCGCTGGCGTTCGAGGCGGAGCACGCGAAGGAACTGGCGCGCGTCGAGGCCCGCTACCAGAACAGCGCGCGAAACCTGCTGCACTATCTCAGCGTACGGCAGCAGGACATTCGCGTTCTGCAGCAGGATCTGCACTCGCTCGGATTGTCATCGCTCGGGATTCTCGAGTCGCACGTGCTGGCCAGCCTGAACGCGGTCATCGCCAATCTCGAACGGATGAGCGGCGTGGACCACGCGGAGCCCGCCGTGGCGCCGGCCGACTTCCTGACAGGACCGCTGCTTCTGCGCGACCACGCCCGTCGCCTGCTCGGGGCACCGCCGCGCGAACGATCGGTTCGGATCATGGTCACGATGCCGTCGGAAGCCGCGGAGAACTATTCGCTGATCGAGAGCCTGCTGCGGGCCGGCATGGACGTGATGCGGATCAACTGCGCGCACGACGATGCGGTGGCCTGGCGGCGCATGGCGGACAACCTCCGTCGCGCCGAGCTCGTGGTCGGCCGCAAGTGCCAGATACAGGCGGACCTCGCCGGACCGAAGTTGCGCACCGGCAGCATCACGCCGGCCGGTCACTTCAGGCGAATCAAGCCGAAACGCGATGCGATGGGACGGGTCGCGGCCCGGGCCCGGGTCTGGCTGACCCCTGCCGATGCTCCCGAGCCACCATTGCACGGTGCGCTCCCCCTCCCGGTCCGGACACCGCTGCACGATGACCTTCTTCCGGGCGACCGGCTGGAATTGGAGGATCTGCGGGGACGACTGCGAAGTCTCGAGGTCGTCAGCCGGCAGGGCCGCTCATGGCTCGCGGAGGCCGACCGGACCGCCTACATCGAGCAGGGCTGCGGATTCCGGATCCTGCGCGAGGCGGCCGTGCTCGGCGAGGGCTGCGTCGGCGACCTGCCGGGCGTGTCCGTACCGATCGGGCTGCAACCCGGCGATCGCATCGTGCTGACCCGCGACGATTCGCCGGGCCGCGATGCGGAACGGGATCAGGCCGGCGCGGTGCTGAGCCCGGCGCGGATCCACTGCACCTTGCCGGCGGCGTTTGATCGGGTCCAGGGAAAGCACCGCGTCTGGTTCGACGACGGGAAGATCGGCGGCGCGGTGCTCGGCAACGACGGGGACCAGATCGAGATCGAGATTTCCCATGCGCCGCCGTCGGGCGCGAGGTTGCGGGCCGAGAAGGGCATCAACTTCCCGGACACCGACCTCGGCGTCGGGGCGCTGACGGACAAGGACCTCGCCGACCTGCGCGCGGTGGTCGGATTCGTCGACATGGTCGCGCTGTCGTTCCTGCGCAGGCCCGAGGACGTCGAGCGGCTGGAGGACGAGTTGCACGCGCTGGGCGCAGGTCATCTCGGCATCGTGCTGAAGATCGAGAACAGCGCCGCGTTCCGCAACCTGCCGCGCATCCTGCTGGTCAGCCTGCGCTCACCGCCGGTTGGCGTGATGGTCGCGCGCGGCGATCTCGCAGTCGAAATGGGCTTCGAGCGGCTCTCGGAGGTCCAGGAGGAGATTCTCTGGCTCTGCGAGGCTGCGCACGTGCCCGTGATCTGGGCGACCCAGGTGCTCGAGCGTCTCGCCAAGGCCGGCGCACCGAGCCGGGCCGAGGTGAGCGACGCGGTGATGAGCAGCCGCGCGGAATGCGTGATGCTGAACAAGGGCCCGCGGATCGTCGATACCGTCGAGTTCCTCGCGGACATCCTCGACCGGATGGAGGAGCATCACGACAAGCGCATGAACCTGCTGCGGCGCCTGTCCGTGTCGCAGCTGTAGCGCGAACGGAAGTGCGCCTGACGGATCCCTGGAGGCTCAGAATCGGCAGCCGAGGCTCACGCCCAGCATCAGCGGATCCGCCGCGATCAGCCTGCCGTCGCTGTGCAGCGCCACGGCGCGGTCATCGAGCTCCATCCAGCGCAGGTCGGCGCCAACGCGCAGGCGCTGTCCGATCGAGAACTCCGCACCGAGTTCTGCCGCAGCGCCCAGCGAGCGCTGCCGGTTTCGCCGGTTGAATCGCGTGAAGCCATAGTCGTCCGCCGCGTAGTACCGCGACTGGTTCAGGCCGGCGCCTGCATAGGTCCGGACCGCGCCCGAGTCGATAAGCGGCACGCGCAGCGTCAGCAGTTCCGCACCGTCGCGGCGCTCCTGCTGCAGCACCAGCCGCCAGGAGTCCCTGCCGATCGAGCGAAGCTCGGCGTCGAGCTCCACTTCCTGTCGATCGTGCACCCAATCGGGACGTCGCCTGGATTGCGACCGGAACGCTTTGGCCAGCCGCTGGGAGAGGGTCGCCTGTAAAGCGCCCGGGCCGGCCGCTGCCGCCGGCGCAGCGGCCTTCGGGTCACCGCCTGCTGTGGCCGGACCCGCCAGCGCCAGCCCGCACCAACCGCACAGCAACGCCGCTTGCAACAGCATTCTCACGGCCATCTCGCACCTCCGGGATGTCCGGCAACCCCGCTATCCGCCCGGACCCTCGAGGTTCGGACGGACCGGAGGCTTTGCGTCCCCGCCTCGCGGCGGGTTTGCCCCAGGCCTTCACAGTAGCTGCGCCGCCCGCCGCGCGCACCTGCAGCGGCGACTCGATTCGTATTCCGTGACCTGCGGCTCGTTCAGCTCGACCCGGGATGACATAAGCCGCGCCGGACACGCGGCCGGGACCACCCCCGCGGTCCCGCTGCGCATTGCGCCGCAGCAGTCGCGGCAACCGAAGCCGTCCTGCTACGACCGGCCGCGGCGGGCACGCGCCAGGTGCAGGTGCGAATGCGGCCGCGCCGGTGCCTTGCCATGGCGATGGGTCTCCACCGCGGTCTGCACCGGCACGAGGACGAGTTGTCCGTGCCGCACGCCCCGCTGCGTGGTCACCTGGTCCGCGAAGCCCTGGACCTCTGCGGCCGTTCCGCGCAGCAGCGTCACTTCCATGCAGCTGTCGTGGTCCAGGTGCACGTGCAGTGTCGAGAGCGCCAGGTGGTGATGCGCGTGCGCCTCGTTCGTCAGGCGGCGCGACAGGTCCCTCGCCTCGTGGTCGTACACGTACACGGCCGCGCCCACGCAGTGGGCGTCCGGGTCCGAGCGCAACGTCGCGCCTTCCAGCCCGCCCCGAACCAGGTCCCGGATCGCCTCGGAGCGGTTGGCATAGCCGCGCGCACGCATGAAATCGTCGAGTTGCGCGACGAGATCCTCGTCGAGCGTAATCGTGGTTCGCCGCATCAGGAACTCCGATCCGTTTCGGTATGCACTTTATTTACTTTCCTCATACCCACTGCTAGCGTGTCCGCGGGATCATCGCGACGACGCCGCGGAGACTCCGAGGGATCATGCAGCCGGACCACACCGCTGGCAAATGCCTCCCGGCATGGCGCGGGGTCGCCGCGTTGCTGGCTGCGGCCCCGGCACTGCTCCATGCGGGTGGCGTCCCCACCTCCGCGCAAATCGACGCCGAGGCGCTGGAGGAAATCGTCGTCAGCGCCCGCCGCATCGGGCTGATCGGCGAGTCGCGGGCCGCGAGCGAGGGCATCGTGCTCGCGGTGCAGATCGAGGCGCGCCCGGTGCTGAGACCCGGCGAGGTGCTCGAGACGGTCCCGGGCCTGGTGGTCACGCAGCACAGCGGCGACGGCAAGGCGAACCAATACTACCTGCGGGGCTTCAACCTCGACCACGGCACCGACTTCACGACACGGGTCGACGGCATCCCGGTCAACATGCCGACGCACGGGCACGGGCAGGGCTATGCCGACATCAACTTCCTGATCCCGGAACTGCTCGAGGAGGTCCGCTACCGCAAGGGGACCTATTACGCCGAGGAGGGCAACTTCTCGGCTGCCGGCGCAGCCGACCTCATTTACCGGAAATCGCTCGACGCGCCGCTGGTCGGCGTCACGGTCGGCGAGCACGACTATTACCGTGCGCTGCTGGCCGCCTCGCCTGAACTCGGTGGCGGGTCCCTGCTGCTCGCGCTGGACTACTCGAGCTACGACGGTCCCTGGAAGCTCCCGCAGGACTTCCGCAAGGTCAGCGCGATCGCGGGATATTCGCGAGGTACCGCGGAGCGCGGGTGGTCGGTGACCGGCATGGGCTACGACGGCCGCTGGGACAGCACGGACCAGATCCCGGAGCGCGCGGTGAATCAGGGGCTCGTGTCCCGGTTCGGGTACATCGACCCGACCGACGGCGGAAGTTCACACCGCTACAGCCTGTCGGCGGACGGCTGGTCCGTGGAAGACGGGCGCGGCTGGCGCGCCAACGCCTATGCGATCGACTACGGGCTCGAGCTGGTGTCCAACTTCACCTACGCGATCGACGAGACGAACGGCGACCAGTTCGAACAGTACGACCAGCGACGCGTATTCGGCGGACGGTTCGGTTACCAGTGGCCGCTGGCGATAGGGACCGTCCCGGGCACGGTCGAGGCGGGGGCGGAGTTTCGGCTGGACGACATCGACCCGGTCGGCCTGTACCTGACGCAGGCGGGACGACGCTACCGGACGATTCGCGAGGACGTCGTGCGGCAGGGCAGCTACTCGGCGTGGGTGACCGACGATCGGCAGTGGAACGACTGGCTGAGAATCGAGGCCGGCCTGCGCTACGACTACTTCAACTTCGACGTGGACAGCGACCTGGCAGTGAATTCCGGCAGCACCAGCGATTCGATCCTGAGTCCCAAGCTGACGCTGGTGTTCGGGCCCTGGGCGCAAACCGAGTATTTCCTCAACCTCGGCCGGGGCTTTCATAGCAACGACGCCCGTGGCACGACGATACGGGTCGATCCCACCGACGGCGTGAGCCCCGTGGATCCGGTGGATCCGCTGGTGCCGGCCGAGGGCGCGGAGATCGGCCTGCGCAGCGCCATCGTGCCGGGTCTGCAACTGTCGCTGGCGCTGTGGAACCTGGACATCGATTCCGAACTGCTGTTCGTCGGCGACGGCGGCACCACCGAGGCGAGCCGCGGGAGTCGGCGTACAGGCATCGAGCTCGGCCTGTTCTGGACGCCGCTCGACTGGCTGATCGTCGACGCGGACCTCGCCTGGACCCGGGCACGCTTCCGCGACGCCGATCCCGCCGGCGACCACATCCCGGGTGCCGTGGAATCCGTCGCTTCGATCGGCATCACCGTGGACCGGCCTGACGGCTGGTTCGGCGGGGCCCGGCTCAGGCATTTCGGCGCCGCCCCGCTGACCGAGGACGACAGCGTCCGCTCGGACCCGACGACGTTGGTGAACCTCGAACTGGGCTACCACTTCACACGGGCGTTGAGCGGCTTCGTCACCGTGTTCAACCTGTTCGACGCCGACGACAACGACATCACGTACTACTACGAGTCGCGGCTGCCCGGCGAGCCGGAGCCCGTGTCCGACATCCACTTTCACCCCGTCGAGCCGCGCACGCTGCGAGCAACGCTGACTTACAGGTTTTGACGGTCCGCGGGTCCGTACGGCACCTGATGCCGAGCTCAGCTCTCGAACAAACGCCACTCCGGTTCGTAGGCGAGCCCCAGGTTCACGATGCGGGCGATCAAGGCCTCGTAGCCGATGCCGACGGTCTCCGCGGACTCGGCGAAGTCCTCGCCGTAGGTCAGGTTGGGGTTCGCGTTCGCCTCCAGCACGAAAACGCTGCCGTCCGGGCGCATGCGCAGATCCATCCGCGCATATCCGCTCATGTACAGCGCGCGGAAGATCCGCTTCGCGATCCGGCTGAGCCGCTCGGCCTGGGCGGCGCCGAGCCCGGCGGCCGGACCCGTCGAGATCCCGTGCCTGGACTGGTAGCCGCGGTCCCACTTGACCTTGCGCGTCGCGATGCCGGACTGGACGTCCGGCAGCGTGCCGAAGTTCATCTCCCAGACGGGCAGCGTCGTCAGTCGCTCGTTGCCCAGCACGCCGATGTACAGCTCGCGCCCGTCGATGTATTCCTCGACCAGCGCATCGCTCTGCACCTGCTCGTGGATGAACTCGACCCGCTCGCGCAGCCGCGCCATGTCCTCGACGACCGAGGCCTGCGAGATGCCGAGCGACGCGTCGTCGGTGGCCGACTTGACGAACAGCGGGAACGTGAGCCGCTTCGGCTCCCTGAAGCGCCGGCCGTAGGGAAACAGCTGGAAGCGCGGCGTCGGGATGCGGTGCGAGGACAGCACCTGCTTGGTGAGCACCTTGTCGCGCGACAGCATCATGCCGCGCGGGTTGCAGCCGGTGTAGGGCTGCCGCATCAGCTCCAGGTAGGCGACGATGTAGTGATCGTAGGAGACGATCCCCGAGAACTCCTCGAGCAGGTTGAACACCACGTGGGGCCGCCAGTCGCGGATCGCCTCGCGGAGTTCGGTCAGGCGGTCGCCGACGCCGATGACACGCACCTCGTGCCCCAGGTTGCACAACGTCGAATAGACGTTGTACTCGGTCCGACATTCCTCGATATCCGCCTCGCCGAGCCCGGCGAGATCCGTCGGCGGCACGAGCGACTCGTGCACCATCAGCAGTACGCGTTTGCGCCTCATAGCGCGTAGTTCTCCCGGTTGCGTCGCAGCAGGTCCAGCACGATGCGCTCGTGCAGGCGCACCACCCGCCGCTTGTTGTCCCTGCGAGGCCCGCGCAGCACCAGGTCGAGTTGTCGCACGCGCCGCAGCACCATCTCGATCACGTGGTCGACTGCGTAGGGGTGAAGCCGCGCCCGTCGCACCAGCAGGCGCCGCAGTTGCGGCTCGATCTCGCGGATGAAGCGGCCGGCCGGCACGCCGGCAGGACGCGCCTCGCGCGTCGCGAAGGCCCGGCGCAACCAGGCGTCGTAGCGGCGGTCGAACTGCCGGTAGCGCGTGGCCTTGCGCCGGTAGTGCTCCTGCAGCGTCCGGCGGTTGTCCGACACCGGCTCGAGCCGGGCCCGGTCGCGCCGGACGGGCGCACGTTCCGCGATTTCGGCCATCAGCCGATCCACGTACTCGAGCTTCTCGAGCGCGGGCCAGCCATCGTAATCGCGTCGCCAGCGCGCCTTCGGCTGCAGCCAGACGGCGAACGTCTCGGCAAAATCCTCGGTCGGGTGGCTCTGCGCGTACCAGTGCCCGAGGTGCAGCACGTGCTGCCGGCTGCTCGGTCGCGGCGAGTAGTCGTGCGGGTAGGGCTTCGAGGACTTGCCGAAGACCCGCCGCCACTCGGCCCGTCTCCTGAGGCCGTAGGCGGTGTCGAGCGCATGCCCGGCCTCGTGGCGCAGTATGCGCATCAGCCACTTGCGGCTGCCCCCCTCCGCCTCGCCCATCAACCGCTGCTCGAGCCGCTTCAGGCGCGGGTGTGCCAGGTAGAACGGCACAGCGATTCCAGGCACGCCGTCCGGGGAGAACCATTCCTCGGAGAACCAGACGTGGGGGCGGAACCGGATGCCCCGGCGCGCGAGCTCTGCGTACAGGCGCTCGACGTCCGGCCAGATCGAGCTGCGCTCGGGTCGCAGCCCGAGCGCGCTGAATCGCATGCGCAGCAGGTCCGGGTCCGCGAGGTTCTCCCATCGCGGTCGCCACTGCCCGCCGCTGCGCTTCGTCCCCATCGCCGCGGATGTTACCGTAGGGCGCGCAGAGGTCCATCCATGCCGAAACTCGAACCCAGCAAGCTCCGGATAGGCCGTCGTTACCGTGCGTCGCGACTCGAGGGACCCTATGACGCGCTCGTGATCGGCTCGGGAATCGGCGGGCTCACCAGCGCCGCACTGCTGGCCGAGCTCGGCTGGCGCGTGGCGGTGCTCGAGCAGCACTACACGGCCGGCGGCTCCACGCACAGCTACGAGCGCCGGGGCTACGAATGGGACGTCGGCGTTCATTACATCGGCGACATGGGCGCCGCGACGACCAGCCGGCGGCTGATGGACTTCCTGACCGAGGGGCAGTTGCAGTGGGCCCCGATGGCCGAACGCTACGACCGCTTCTACATCGGCGGAAACACCTACGAGGCTGTCGCGGGCCGGGACGCCTTCCGGGAGAACCTGCTCGGCTACTTCCCCGCCGAGCAGACCGCGATCGACCGCTACCTCGAACTGCTCGGCGAAGCGTCCCGCGCGATGCGGACGCTGATGCTGGCGCGCACGATGCCACCGTGGCAGGCGGCGATAGCGGGCCCGCTGCTGCGCCGTCGCCTGCCCGGGTTCTTCGGCAGCACGACCTGGGAGGTGCTGCGCGAACTCACCGACGACCCCGAGCTGATCGCGGTGCTGACCGGGCAATGGGGCGACCTCGGGCTGCCGCCGAAGCGTTCCGCGTTCGTGATGCAGGCGCTGATCGCCAGGCACTACCTGCACGGCGGCTACTACCCGGTCGGCGGCGCGTGGCGCTTGGCCGAGACGATGCTGCCCCGGATCCGGCGCAGCGGCGGCGAAGTGTTCACCTACGCGAGGGTCGAGGAAGTCCTGTTGCGCGACGGCCGCGCGCGCGGCGTGCGGATGGCTGACGGCCACGAGATCGAGTCGCCCTGCGTCGTCTCGGACGCCGGCGTCGTCAACACGCTCACCGGCCTGGTGCCCGCCGAAGTCTCGCGCGCCCACGGGTACCAGCAGCTGCTCGAACGCGTGGGCCCCAGCATGGGGCACCTCGGCGTCTACATCGGCCTCGAGGGTACCGCCGCCGAGCTCGGGTTGCCGCGTACCAACTACTGGATCTATCCGGACAACGACTACGACGGCGCGGTGGACCGTTTCGTCGCCGACCCGTCGGCGCCGTTTCCGGTCGTGTACATCTCCTTTCCGTCGGCCAAGGACCCCGACTTCGAGCGGCGCCATCCCGGGCGCGCGACGATCGAAATCGTCGCGCCGGCACCGTACTCGCTGTTCGAGCGCTGGGCCGGCACCACCTGGGGCAAGCGCGGCGATGACTACGAGGCGCTGAAGACGCAGCTCGGCGAACGACTGCTCGAGCATCTCTACCAGAAGCTGCCGCAGCTGCGCGGCCGCGTGGACTACTGGGAGGTCTCGACGCCGCTCTCGATGCAGTGGTTCTGCGGCTGGAACCGCGGGGAGCTGTACGGGCTGGACCACGACCCTGCCCGCTTCGGCCAGGACTGGCTGCGGCCACGCACCCGGATCCCGGGCCTGTGGCTGACCGGCCAGGACATCATGTCCTGCGGCGTGGCCGGCGCGATGATGGGCGGCATGGCCAGCGCGACCGCGATCGCCGGCGCGCGGCGCATGATGCCGCTGATGAAGCGGGTGTTCGGCTGAGCGGCGAACGCCGCGGACTCAGTAGGCGCGCTTCTTGGTATCCATCAACCGCAGTATCAGCGGCGTCAGGATGATCTGCATCGCCAGCGGCAGCTTGCCGCCCGGCACGACCAGCGTGTTCGGCCGCGACATGAACGAGTCGTGGATCATCGACAGCAGGTAGCGGAAGTCGATGCCCTTCGGGTTGGCGAAGCGCACGATCAGGAAGCTCTCGTCCGCCAGCGGGATGTCCTTGGCGATGAACGGGTTGCTGGTGTCCACCGTCGGCACGCGCTGGAAGTTGATGTGCGTGCGCGAGAACTGCGGGCAGATGTAGTTCACGTAGTCCGGCATGCGCCGCAGGATCGTGTCCACCACCGCCTCGGTCGAGTAGCCGCGCCGGCTGCGGTCGCGGTGCAGCTTCTGGATCCACTCGAGGTTGATCGACGGCGCCACGCCGATCAGCAGGTCGACGTGCTTCGCCACGTCGTGCTCGGCCGTCTGCACCGCGCCGTGCAGGCCCTCGTAGAACAGCAGGTCCGAGCCCTCGCCGATCTCCTCCCAGTCCGTGAACGTGCCAGGCGGGCTGCCGTAACGCGCTTCCTCCTCCGCGTCGTGCACGTAGCGCCGCGAGCGCCCCTTGCCCGACAGCGCGTAGCTGCGGAACAGCTCCTCGAGCTCGCCGAACAGGTTGGAATCCGGCCCGAAGTGGCTCAGGTTCTTGTTGCCCGCGGCCTCCGCCTCCTGCATCTTCGCGCGCATCTCGGCGCGGTCGAAGCGATGGAAAGCGTCGCCTTCGACGACGGCGGCCTCGATCTTCTCGCGGCGGAAGATCCACTCGAACGTGGACTTCACCGTGGTCGTTCCTGCGCCGGACGAACCGGTGACTGCGATGATGGGGTGTCGCGCCGACATGGCTGCTCCGTTGGGTCTAGTCGTGCTCAGGCATTGGAGAACAGCGATCGCTCGCCGAACAGCGGCGAGCGGTACGGCTGGTCCTCGCCGCGATCGTATTCCTCGTGATAGCGCTGCACGCGCTCGACCTCGACCCGGGAGCCCATGATCGCCGGGACGCGCTGGTGCAGCGCCTCCGGCACGACCTCGAGCAGGCGGCCGCGGCCGGTCGAAGCCAGGCCTCCAGCCTGCTCGATCAGCATCGCGAGTGGAGCCGCCTCGAACAGCAGTCGCAGGCGTCCGCTGCGGTGATCCTCGCGCTCGTCGCGCGGGAACAGGTAGATGCCGCTGCGCATCAGGATGCGATGCACGTCCGCAACCATCGATGCCGCCCAGCGCGTGTTGAAATCGCGCCCGCGCGGTCCGTCGCGCCCCGCCTTGCACTCGTCCACGTAACGGGTGATCGGCGGCTCCCAGAAACGGCGGTTGGACGCATTGATGAAGTACTCTGAAGTCTCCTCGGGCACCCTGATGTCGGGGTGCGTCAGCACGAAGTTGCCGATCTCGCGGTCGAGCGTGAAACCGTGCGTCCCCTGGCCCACGCTCAGCACGACCTGTGTCGAGGGGCCGTAGATCGCGTAGCCGGCCGCGAGCTGCCGCGTGCCCGGCTGGAAGATCGCCGCGGCGCCGCGGCCCGCGTCGGGGAGCGCCAGCACCGAGAAGATCGAGCCGAGCGATACGTTCACGTCGAGGTGCTGGGAGCCCTCGAGCGGGTCGAACACCAGCGCGAGATGCCCTTCGCCCTCGATGAAGCGAGGCTCCGTCATTTCCTCCGAGGCGAGCGCGCCGAGCAGGCCGCTCCACTCGACGCCACGGACGAAGTAATCGTCGACCAGCGCGTCGAGGTCCGGGCCGCTGGCGGCAGCGACCTCCTCGCTGCCCGCGAGGCTGGACAGCCCGACCAGACGGCCCTTGCCGAGCGCCACCGACACCGCCTTGATGACGGCCGCGACGTCCACCAGCAACGCCGCGAGCTCGCGACCCTGCCGCCCCTCCGGGACCTGCTGGATCAGGAACTTGGAGATGGTCGTGTATCCAGGATTCAGCATGCGGCCTCCTTGGGCTCGTCCGGGTCGGCAGCCGCCGCGAAGACGCGGCTCGCGCGGAAGTCCTCGGCCTCGAGCGTCACCAGCATGTCCGCGTCCACGCTGCCCGCCTGCACCAGACGGCGCGCCTGGCGCAACCGTGCACGGTCGATCGCATTTCTCACCGAGCGCGCATTGGCGAAGTGCGGCTGCTCGCGCCGCAGGCGCAGGTATTCGCCCACGGTCTCGCGCGCGGAATCGGAGAGCTTGAGGCCAAGCTCGGCGACCATGATCCCGGCGATCGCCTGCAGTTCCCCGACGCTGTAGTCGGGGAAATCGATGTGGTGGGCCACCCGGGAGGCGAGCCCCGGGTTGCTCTGGAAGAACGTGTCCATGCGGTTCTTGTAGCCGGCGAAGATCACCACCAGGTCCTCGCGCTGGTTCTCCATCACCTGCAGCAGGATCTCGATTGCCTCCTGGCCGTAGTCGCGCTCGTTCTCCGGGCGATAGAGATAATAGGCCTCGTCGATGAACAACACGCCGCCCATCGCGCGCTTCAGCACTTCCTTGGTCTTCGGCGCGGTGTGGCCGATGTACTGCCCGACCAGGTCGTCGCGCGTGACGGCCACCAGGTGGCCGCGGCGGATGTAGCTGAGCCGGTGCAGCAGCGTGGCCATGCGCATGGCCACCGTGGTCTTGCCGGTGCCCGGGTTGCCGGTGAAGCACATGTGCAGCGACGGCTTTTCGCCCTCCACGCCGAGCTCGGCGCGGGCCTTGTCCACGACCAGCAGCGCCGCGATCTCGCGGATGCGGGTCTTGACCGGCACGAGACCGATGAGCTCGCGATCGAGCTCATCGAGCACCTCGCTGACGCCGGACTCGGCCAGCAGCGCGTTCAGGTCGATCTTGCCGCCCATGCCCGGCTCCTCAGGCCGTGGTCCTCAGGACCAGGCCCGCTGCAGCTTGTAATGGATCGTGCGGCCCGGGCCCTCCTCGCGCTCGAGCCGATAGCGTGCCTCCTCTTTCGGCCGGTGCACGATGAAGGACATCCGCATCGTCTCGAAGCCGCGCGTCGAATCGAAGGCGTTCAGCTTGATGTAGGCGTCGGCGTGCACCTTGCGGCACTCCTTGAGCTCCATCATCGCGCCGGCGGGGTCCTTCAGGTCGAACATCGGCAGCCCCCACATCTCCCACATCGTGTTGCGGGGATGCGGGTCCTCGGTGAACTCGATCGACACCGCCCAGCCCTGCTCCAGCGCGTACTCGATCTGCTTGCCGATCTGCTCGTCCGTCAGGTCGGGCAGGAATGAGAATGTTCCCTGGGTGATCTTCATCTGTTCCTCCTCAGGCCACGCTGGCCGTCGGCACGAAGTCGGACGTGTCGGTCGAGGCGTAGTTGAACGTGACGTCCTTCCAGGTCTCGAGTGCAGCCTCGAGCGGACGGCAGTCCTTCGCGGCTGCCCTGAGGATGTCGGGACCTTCGTTCTTGATGTCCCGGCCCTCGTTGCGCGCCAGCACCATCGCCTCGAGTGCGACGCGGTTCGCGGTCGCGCCGGCGTGGATGCCCATCGGGTGGCCGATCGTGCCGCCGCCGAACTGCAGCACCACGTCGTCGCCGAACAGGTCGAGCAACTGGTGCATCTGTCCGGCGTGGATGCCTCCCGAGGCGACCGGCAGCACCTTGCGCAGGCCCGCCCAGTCCTGGTCGAAGAAGATGCCCCTCGGCAGGTCCTGCTTCGTGTAGGAGTCGCGGCAGACGTTGTAGTAGCCCTGCACCGTCAACGGGTCGCCCTCGAGCTTGCCGACGGCCGTGCCGCAATGCAGGTGATCGACACCGGCGAGCCGCAGCCACTTGGCGATCACGCGGAACGAGACGCCGTGGTTCTTCTGCCGGGTGTACGTGCCATGGCCGGCCCGGTGCATGTGCAGCACCATGTCGTTGTCGCGCGCCCAGTTCGACATGGACTGGATCGCGGTCCATCCGATGACCAGGTCCACCATCACGATCACGGAGCCGAGTTCCTTGGCGAAGTCGGCCCGCTTGTACATCTCCTCCATCGTGCCGGCCGTGACGTTCAGGTAGTGTCCCTTGATCTCGCCGCTGATTGCCTGCGCCTTGTTGACGGCCTCCATGCAGAACAGGAAGCGGTCGCGCCAGTGCATGAAGGGCTGCGAGTTGATGTTCTCGTCGTCCTTGGTGAAGTCGAGCCCGCCCTTCAGCGCCTCGTAGACGACACGGCCGTAGTTCTTGCCGGAGAGCCCGAGCTTCGGCTTCACCGTGGCGCCGAGCAACGGCCGCCCGTACTTGTCGAGGCGCTCGCGCTCGACGACGATGCCGGTGGGCGGGCCCTTGTAGGTCTTGACGTAGGCCACCGGGAAGAACATGTCCTCGAGCCGCGCGGCCTTCAGCGGCTTGAAGCTGAAGACGTTGCCGATGATCGAAGCGGTCAGGTTCGCGATCGAGCCTTCCTCGAACAGGTCGAGGTCGTAGGCGATCCAGGCGAAGTACTGGCCCTCGATGCCTGGCACGGGCTGCACGTCGTAGGCCTTCGCACGATAGTTCTCGCAGGCGGTCAACCGGTCGGTCCAGACCACGGTCCACGTGGCCGTGGACGACTCGCCGGCCACGGCCGCGGCCGCCTCCTGCGGATCGACGCCCTCCTGCGGCGTGATGCGGAACAGGCAGATCAGGTCCGTCGGCTTGGGCTCGTAGCCCGGCACCCAGTAGCCCATCTCCTTGTACTTGAGCACGCCGGCCTGGTAGCGCTTCGACGTGTTCCCGGTCGCGGGACGCCCCGCCCCGGCACCGCTGGCGGCATCTGCCTTGGCCATGTTCATCTCCTCTGTCGCCGCGCCCACCGCGGTCACTCTTTTCACTTTATTTCCGCCAGTCGATAAACGAAACTTAGTATTAATTCATATTTCGATAAGTTTTACTTATGGAATGGCACCATCTCAGTTTGCGGCAGTTACAAGTGCTGAAGGCCGTCGCCGAGGCCGGCTCGATGGCGCAGGCCGCCCGGGAGCTCTTCATGACGGGACCGGCCGTCACCCAGCAGATCAAGCAACTGGAGAAGGTGCTCGGCGCGCCCGCGTTCGACCGCGTCGGCCGCAAGCTCAAGATCACCGCGGCCGGCGAGCGGACGCTCGCCGCGGCCAACGACGTGCAGGGCCGGCTCGGCCTGCTCGCCAAGGAGATGGACGCGCTGAAGAAGCGCGACGACGGGACGCTGCACCTCGGAATCCTGGCGACCGGCACGCACATCCTGCCGCCGCTGCTGGCGGAGTTCCGCCGCCGGGCGCCCGGCATCGCGGTGCACATGGCCGTGTCCTCGCGCGAGGGCCTGGTGCAGCGGTTGATGGACGGCGAAGTCGACCTCGCGCTGATGGGCCGCGGCCCCGAGGCGCAGCAGACGCGCCGCGCACTCGCCGAGGACCCGCTGACCCGCGAGCCGTTCGCGATGAACCCGCACCTGGTCATCGCCTGGCCCGATCATCCGCTGGCCGCTGAGCGGGCGATCCCGCCGATCGAGCTGCGCCACGAGAGCTTCGTCCAGCGCGAGCCCGGCTCGGGCACCCGCGCGATGCTCGATGCCTTCCTCGAGATGCACCGCATCGTGCCGCGGGAGCGCATCACCGTGAGCGGCAACGAGATGGCGAAGCACGCGGTGATGTCGCGCCTCGGCATCAGCCTCACCTCGGCGCACACGCTGTTCCTTGAGCTCGACAGCCGCGCACTGGTACGGCTCGACGTCGAGCACACGCCGATCGTCCGCACCTGGTACGTGGTGCACCACGCGCGCCGGTGGCTCCCACCCGCCGCCGTCGCATTCCGGGACTATCTTCTGACGGACGGCGCGCCGCGGGTCGAAGCCGAGACGCGCCGTCTACTTGCGCCCGATCGCGGCGATGCTCACTCGCTGCAAAGCTCGTCGGTCGGGAACAGATCCGGATAGGTCCCGGCGAGCCCGGCCGTCCGGACATACTCGAGCAGTTGAACTTGTCCTCGATCTCGCCGGGCTCGGCGTCGATCCGGCCGGTTGCCGGTCGGACTTGTCAGCACATGGCGCAAATGAGCCACAAATCCATGATGTCTTTGATTTTTCGACCGGCGCAGCCGTCGGGCAACCGCGGCGCATCGTCGGCGTCGGGGCGCGCCGCGCTATCTGACTACGGGAATTCCGGACCCGGCAGCGGCCTGCAGTGGCGAGACCGGTGGAGTGAGTGTCGACCGCTCACGCCTGGCAGCTCTTCAGGTACTCGATGAATCGGCTCTCCTCGCCGGGCTCCAGCTTCCAGGCCTGCCGCTTCGAAACCAAGAAGTCGTCGAGCAATGCCCGCGCGAAGTCACCGCGGCCCGACTTGAGGTCGTCGAAGCTCCCCCACCAGTCAACAACGAACCCGCCGTCGCGCCCGGGATCGAGCTCGAGGCGCAGCGCCTCGCTCAGCCCCTCTTCGGCTGCACGCCGCAGCAGCGGCCGGACCCGCCGCTGGAAAGCCTCCAGGCCCTCGCCCCGGGCGAGCCCGTGCACCCGCGGCTCGACCTCGAGGATGTGCTGCAGGAGCTCCTCGGGCGTCGAGAACCAGACGAACACGCGCACTGTATCGAGCGGGGAGGATCCGCCTGTGAAACAGCCATAGGGGAAACGGCGCGGGTCGCGATCCATCGCGTTCACGGCATCGTCAGTCCAGGCCAGCGCTTCCATCGTTCCACCGATTCGGCTTCGTCCGCGGCGCGAGAGCACGACTCGTGGCCGCGCTGCGCCCCGGCTGCAGTGCAGCAGATTTCGCGTGCGAGCGCGGAATGCAGTTCACAAAACGGGACTGAGCCCGCGGGCAGGACGCCCGCCTTGCGACGACGCGCCGACGGGTGTCATCGTAGCTGCGCGATATACGTCCCAGAACCGCTCGATCGAGGCTCCCAAGTGACTCTCACGTCTTCAGCTGTACGACTCCGCCGCATTCACGCTGTTCGTCGCAACGCGCGATCCGGCGCCGCCCGGAAGATCGTCTTCAGGGCCGGCGCACTGGTCCTGGTCGCATCGGCAGCATTGGCGCACGCCGGCGAGTACGTACCGCCGCGCGGCGAATGGGCCATGCTCGAAGCCGCGGACGCCGGCTTCGATGTCGCCGGGCTGGCGGCCGCCGTCGAACTGGCGCGGCAGAAGAGCGTCGCGAAGCCTGCCGACCTGCGCCCGGTCCTCGTCGAGCACTACTCGGCGCGCGAGCCTGGCTACCGCGTGCTCGGCCCGACCGGCACGCGCGCCGGCGGCAGCGGCATGGTCTTGCGGGGCGGCAAGGTCGTCGCCGAGTGGGGCGACGTCGACCGCCCGGAGATGGTGTTCAGCGTCGTCAAGAGCGTGCTCGCCACCGTCGCCGGATTCGCCTTTGCCGACGGCCGCATCGCGAGCCTCGATGACCCCGTGGCGGGCTACGTCCCCGGCCCGTGGTTCGAGGGCGAGCACAATTCAGCCATCACCTGGCGCCACCTGCTCGAGCAGAGCTCGGACTGGCGCGGCACGCTGTGGGACGTGCCGGACTGGGCGGACCGCCCGACCGGTGCAACGCTTCAGGACTGGCAGAACCAGCCGCTGGCCACGCCGGGCTCGACGTACGAATACAACGACGTGCGCGTCAACCTGCTGGCGCTGTCATTGCTGAACGTGCTGCGGGAGCCTCTGCCACGAGTCCTTCGCGAGCGGATCATGGACCCGATCGGCGCGTCCTCCACCTGGCGCTGGCATGGCTACGAGAACTCCTGGGTCGAGCTCGACGGCTTGCACGTCCAGTCTGTGGCGGGCGGCGGCCATTTCGGCGGCGGGCTGTTCATCTCGACGTCGGATCTTGCCCGGTTCGGGCTGCTGATCGAGCGGGAGGGGCGCTGGGGCGGCAAGGAGATCGTCAGCCCCGCCTGGATACGCGCGATGACCACGCCCTCCGGACCGCGTCCGGACTACGGCCTGCTGTGGTGGCTGAACACTGATCGCAAGCCGCTTCCCGCGGCGCCCGCCAGCGCCTTCTGGGCACTCGGCTTCGGCGGCAACTACCTGTACGTGGATCGCGAGCACGACCTGGTGATCGTGCTGCGCTGGATTCCCGACGGAAACGGCGCGGCCGTCGTCTCAGCGGTCATCGACGCGCTGAGACGATGACCGCCGCGTCACTCCGTGTCGATCGCGTCGCGGATCCAGCTCCAGCAGGCGACGACCGACGGCATGCCCAGCGTACCGGCGACCAGCGGGATCAGTTGCTCGATCTCCTCTAGCGAGACGCCTTCGGCCAGCGCCTTGCGCGCCCCTGCGCGTACGGCACCCTCGCGCATCGCACCCATCGCAGCCGCGAGCTTCACGAGACGCCTCGTGCGGGCGTCCAGCGGTCCGTCCGCGCCGGCCTTGCTGATCGATTCCCAGGCGCCCGCCAGCGCCGGAAAACGGACGATGAACTTGCGGTAGGGCTTCGGTGCCTTGGGCAGACCCGAGGGCCGCGCCTTGCGTCGCGGCTTGGCAGATTTCTTGTCGGGCATGACTCTCTCCTGGCTGTGGCCCGCGGGCAGGCCCCGGGGCCGGATTTCTGCAGCAGCCGGCTCGACTAGCCTGCGCTCCGGTATCTCTCCCGCGCGGAGGCGATGAAGGCCGGCATGGCCGCATCGCGCTTCGCGGCGATGCCGCTCACGTGCGGGTTCGTCGCGAGCCGCTCGAGCAACGCCCCGGCCGCCGGTATTTCGCCCAGCAGGTTCAGGCCGAACAACTGCTGGCCCACCGCCGCGCCGAGATCGACGCTGTACAGGAAGACGATGTCGGCCAGCGTGAACGACTCACCCGCGACGTAAGGCTTGAACCTGCCGTGTCGCTTCAAGGTCGCGAACCCTGCGCGCAGGTCCTCCCGCGCCTTGTCCTTGATCGCGTCGGGCAGCTTGCCGCCGAAGAACGCCTCCAGGAAGCAGGCCCGCGCCGGCAGCTCGATGTACAGCTCGATCTCCTTCATCAGCGCGCGGACCATCGCCCTCGCGTACGGGTCGGGGGGCAGCAGTGGCGTGGCCGGTGCCGTTTCCTCCAGGTACTCGAGTATCACGCTGGTCTCGTTCAGGAACCCCTGCGGGGTCTCCAGGACCGGGACCTTGCCGCGCGGGCTCCTGGCCAGAAATTCGGGGCTCTGCTCCGGGATCGTCAGCACGTACTCGAAGGGGATCGCCTTCTCGAGCAGCGCCAGGTGGACCATGTTCGTGTAGTTGCTGACCGGGAAACCATACAGCTTCAGCATGTGCCGCACTCCGGGAATTGTCGTGGCTCATTCTAGCCAGCCGCCGCGACCCGCGCTGTCGTTCAGAGCAGCAACCCGACCGTCGCCGCGGTGAGGCAGGTCGCGAGCGTGCCGGCCACGATGGACTTGAGGCCCAGGCCGATCACCTCGCCGCGCCGCTCCGGGCACATCGTGCCGAGGCCGCCGATCATGATGCCCAGCGACCCGAAGTTCGCGAAGCCGCAGAGCGCGTAGCTCATCAGCAGGCGGCTGCGTGGCGAGAGATCCTGCATCCCGGCGAGCTCGACGTAGGCGACCAGCTCGTTCAGCACGGTCTTGGTGCCGAGCAGCATGCCACCGTCACGAGCCTCGGCCCAGGGCACGCCGGCCAGCCACGCGAGCGGCGCCAGCAGCCAGCCGATCGCACCCTGCAGCGTGTACGGCTCGATGACCAGGTTCACCAGCGTCACGATCGCGACGAAGACGATCAGCATGGCCGTGATGCTGATGAACAGCTGCACGCCGTCGAGCGTGCCGCGTGTCAGCGCGTCGATGCTGTTTTCGGCCCCCGACTCGAGCTCCAGCCTGCCGCCGGTCGGCGCCCCCTCGGGCGGCACCATCAGGAACGCGACCACGAGTGCAGCCGGCGCGGAAATGATCGAGGCCACGAACAGGTGCCCGATCGCACCGGGCACGACGTCGCCGAGCAGGCTCGCATACAGGAACAGCACGGTGCCCGAGATGGTCGCCATGCCGCAGGCCATGATCGCGAACAGCTCGCCGCGCGAGACTCGAGCGAGGTAAGGCTTCACGATCAGCGGCGACTCGACCATGCCGACGAAGACGTTGGCCGCCGTCGCGAGGCCGACGAC